>SHYE01000035.1 GCA_009692935.1 Dehalococcoidia bacterium
GGGCCTGCATCGCCGAGAGCTTCGAGCGGATTCACCGCAGCAACCTGATCGGCATGGGCATTCTGCCGTTGGTGTTCAAGCCGGGCGAGAATGCCGGGACCCACCAGCTCACCGGCCACGAGACGTTCGACATTGTCGGCATTGCGGGCGGGGTGAAGCCAGGGCAGGACGTGACGGTGAAGGTGACCCGCGAGAGTGGCGACAGCTTCAGCTTTGCGGTGACCTGCCGGGTGGACACCCCGGTGGAGGCCGACTACTACGCCCACGACGGCGTACTGCCGCGGGCGCTGCGTACCATCCTGAAGCAGAAGTAGCGCCGGCGACGGTTCGTGTCATTCGTGAGGCCTCCCGAACCGGGAGGCCTCTTCGCCTATGGGAGGGAGCATGAGGAGATACCCCACTACGCAGGCTGAAATGATGTGCGCGACCGATTGATCCGTTGCCCGTGGA
The DNA here is from genome assembly GCA_009692935.1 of Dehalococcoidia bacterium. Classification (GTDB taxonomy): domain Bacteria; phylum Chloroflexota; class Dehalococcoidia; order SHYD01; family SHYD01; genus SHYE01. The sequence goes on from SHYE01000035.1 coordinate 451, forward strand.
CGGGCGTATCATTACCGACATCACATCAGGGAGGCATAGCCATGTTGGGAGCACAGATCGGATCGGAGAAGGGCAAAGTGACCAGCCGGTGGGTGTTGAAAGGCGACGACTATCGCTACGTGAAGATGGACATCACCTTCGAAGCTGAGGGTACGCTGCTGGGGATGGCCGGCATGAACATGGGCACCTACGCGGTGTTCGAGCGGGTGAACGGCCAGCTCTACGGCGAGGGCTAGGGGATCTTTATGAGCCAAACTGGCGAGATCGCTATCTGGAACGGCCACGGCATAGGCACGACAACCCCCGACGGTAGCATCAAGTTCGCTGCCTCGGTGGCTTACCAGGCCGGCGACGATAAGCTGGAGCCCCTGAACCACATTCTGGTGGTGGTGGAGCACACCGCCGGAGGTGACGGTACGGCTAGCAGCACGCTGTGGGAGTGGAAGGTGTAGGGGTTTTCGGGCCGGTAAAAAGGCAGACGTCACGTCTGAGGGTGGAAGTCCGCGAGCGCTTTGACGAAGGACAGCCGGCCGTCGAGTGCCCGCAGGAGACGCTGGTCGGCAGTCCACAACTCGCACTCCGCAAGGCGCGCCGTGGCCACGTAGAGCCCGTCGTAGCCGCTGCGTAGCCCATAAGCGCGACACACCTGATAGGCCATGTCATAGAGCGCGTCTGACTCCATCACTTCAAAGTCCAGGGCCAAGAACGAGTGTAAAGCCCGGTACGCCTCGTCGTCAGAGAGCCGCTGCACGGCTCGATCCGTGAGGATTCGCCGATAGATGACGTTCAGCACCTCTGGGCGGAAGTGCGGAGGAGCGATTCGCCGCTGGCGCTCGGCGGTAAGGCGCTGCAGGAGCTGGTCTGCCGCCGCTGAGTCCTCTTCCCGTAGGTACCATTTGAGCGCGACGCTGGCGTCGATGCACACTGGGCTCATGGCATGAGTTGCTCGGTGCGCCGGTCGCGCTCCTCGTTGATAAGCACCCACGAGGGGGGCAGCGGAGGCTCGCCCTCCTGGGGACTGAGCCGTTGAGAAATCTCCCGGGCCTCCTCAAGAAACCGCAGCGTTGCTGCAACCTCAGCGTCGGTCAGCGGCGACAGGTTGATGTTACCCAACCTCCCGCGTGCCGGCGCGTGCCCACGCTCCAACCTGGGAGCTTCCACATCACTGCGGGGAATGCACACCCGGCGGGGGCCAATGCGCACTGCGCGCAATCGGCCGCTTTTCAGCCAGCGGCGGACAGTGACCACGCTCACGCCTAACCTGGCGGCGGCTTCGCTCACCGTTAGGAGATCATTGTGGTCATTGGTGATCATAGCTGATCACATCGAACGCCTCAACCTCAGCGGCGTCCCTCGCGCCTTTGCACCGAACGGGGGAGCCTGGTACCCTCAGCGCACGATCAACCTCCAGGAGAACCGACCATGGCAATAGCACGCATCTACACCGGGCCCGACGGCAAGTCCCGCTGGGAGGACCTGCCGCTCGACTCACACCCGGAACTGACCAAGTTGATGGAGGCGAAGGGCGTGGTGTTCAACGTGAACCCGCCGGGCTTCTTCGCCGACTGGCATCCGGGTCCGCGCCGTCAGTTCGTGATCACGCTCTCCAGCGAGGTGGAGATTGTGACTGGCGACGGTGTCGCACACCGATTCGGCGCCGGTCAGGTGAACCTGATCGAGGACCTCACGGGTCAAGGCCACACTACACGGGTGGTAGGCAGCGAGCCGCGGCTGGCGGCGACGGTGCATCTTGAATAGCGACGCCGGCCGCTCATTCCCCTCCCTAGCAGGGAGGGGTTAGGGAAGGGTTGACGTATCGCCCGTAACCACACAACGGGGTGAGCGTCTTCGGAACCCCCTCTTAGTCTTCCCCTAGGCAGGGGGAGAAGGGATGCGCCGGGGGCATGGAGGCGACCCACGGGGAGTGGGAGGCGGCGCGCAGGCGGGGGGGCCGCATCAGGCGGCGAGCGCGTGGTGACGCTGAGGCCCTCACCCTAGCCCTCTCCCAGAGGGAGAGGGGATCGGATTGGCGTGAACGGTCACTCGGGGCCGAGGGCGCCGGCGAGGGGGCGGAGGGCGCGCTCGACGGCGTCCAGCGTCTCGGGCTTCTTGCAGAACGTGAACCGGATCAGCGTCCGGCCCTGGTCGCCAGCAAAGAACGACGAGCCGGGCACGGCCGCCACGCCCACCCCCGCAGCAGCTCCCGGCTGAGCGCCACGTCGTCGTGCACCCCGAAGCTGCGCATGAGCCGAGAGGCATCGGCCAGGATGTAATATGCGCCCGCGGGGTTCGAGCAATCGAGGCCGATGCCTTGCAGCATGGCGAAGGTGCGGTCACGAGCGTCTTGGTAGAATGCCATCAACTTGTCATAATAATCGTCAGCAAAGGCCAACGCGGCAGCGGTGGCATGCTGCAGGGGCGTGGGCGCGCCCACCGTCAGGAAGTCGTGCACCTTGCGGATCTGGCGGGTGATGGCGGGCGCAGCGATAGTCCAGCCGACCCGCCAGCCGGTGACCGAGTAGGTCTTGGAGATGCTGTTCACGGTGATGGTGCGATCGGCCATGCCCGGCAGGGTGGCCAGCGAAACGTGACGGGCGCCGTCGTACAGAATGTGCTCGTAGATCTCATCGGTCACGGCGTAGGTATCCCACTGTTGGCAGAGTTCCGCGATCAGCGAGAGCTCATCGCGGGTGAACACCTTGCCGGTGGGGTTGTTCGGCGTGTTGATGATGATGGCCTTGGTGCTGGGCCCGAAAGCCGCCCGCAGCTCACCGGGATCGATGCGCCAGTCGGGAGCATGCAACGTCACATAGGGTGGCGTCGCGCCAGAGAGGATGCTGTCGGGCCCATAGTGCTCGTGGAAGGGCTCGAACACCACTACCTCATCGCCGGGGTTCATGAGCGCCGTGAGGGTCGCCACCATGGCCTCGGTCGCGCCGCATGTCACCGTGACGTCGGTATCGGGGTCCACCGGCATGCCGTTGTAGCGGAGCGCCTTGGCGGCGATGGCCTGCCGCAACGCCGGTTCGCCATGGGTGATGGAGTACTGATTTAAGCCACGGTTGACGGCGTCGATGGCGGCCTGCTTCAGTTCATCGGTGGCCTCAAAGTCGGGGAAGCCTTGGGCAAGGTTCAGGCCTCCGGCGGCCACGCACAGGCGGGTCATCTCGCGGATCACGGACTCGGTGAAGGTGGCGGTTTTGCCGGATAGCGGTTCATGGGCACCCTTGGGGGTTGGAGAGGTCGGGGACGGTTGAGCGTCGGCCTCAGGCTACGGGCGGGGATGGCCTGCGTCAAGTGGCTCTCGCAGGCGGATCGCTCGGCGCCCCAAGCCCAGCGGCGGCCGATGAGCGGAGCACCTCAACTGCTGGGGCGGCGTCCGCTCGTGCTTCTAGAGCCTCAGCATGACGGCGTAGCGGAGGTCCTCGACCGGCTGCAGTGGGGCACTGTTCGTATGTTCGCCTAACCCACGTCCTCGAACTCAGGCCGGTGCGCCATTGCCCGGCCCTCCGTGGGCATGCGACACTCGATGCCAAACTACGCAAGGACACACTATGACTGAAGCGCAGGCCGGGAACGTGGCCGCGGTGACAACCCGCCTCAAAGCGACGATGGGGCAGGTGATTGTGGGCAAGCACGACGCGGTGGAGCTGCTGTTGGCGGCGCTGCTGTGCGAGGGCCACGTGCTGATTGAGGACGTACCGGGCATCGGCAAGACGACGCTGGCAAAGGTGCTGGCGTCGTCGCTCGGGTGCAGTTTCCAGCGGATCCAGTTCACGCCCGACCTGCTGCCGTCCGACGTGACCGGCGCCAGCATCTACAACTTGCGGACCCAGGACTTCGAGTTCCGGCCTGGACCGGTGCTCTCGCAAGTAGTGCTGGCCGACGAGATCAACCGGGCGACGCCGCGCACGCAGTCGGCGCTGCTGGAGATCATGGAGGAACGGCAGGTCACGGTGGATGGCGTCACGTACCCGGCGCCCCGCCCTTTCATGGTGCTCGCCACCCAGAACCCCATTGAGCTCGAAGGCACCTTCCCGCTCCCCGAGGCGCAGCTCGACCGCTTCTTCCTGCGGCTGCGCATGGGCTATCCCGACGAGGCCGAAGAGCTGGAAATCGTCGCGCGCTTTCGGCAGCAGTCTAGGACTCCGGTGATCGAGCCGGTGGTCAGTGCCGAGGCGCTGATGGCCTTGCAGGAGGAGTGCCGGGGCGTGTTTCTGGAAGCCGATGTCGGCGAGTACATCGTGCGGCTGGTGCGCGCCACCCGGACGCACCCGGCTATTGAGCTGGGGGCGAGTCCGCGGGCAACGCTGGCGCTCACCCGAGGCGCGCAGGCGCTGGCGGCTATGCAGGGCCGCGGCTTTGTGACGCCGGACGATGCCAAGCGGCTGGCGCCTCACGTGCTGGCACACAGGGTGCTGCTGGACCCGCAGACGCAGCTACGCGGCCGTACGGTAGACGACATTGTGTTGGAAGTGGTGAACAGTGTGGCAGTGCCCTTGGAGGCCAGCGCTCCACGGTGAACTACGGCGGAAGGTTCGGCGACCTCTGGCTCCTGCTGACCGGCCTGATGCTGCTGGTGAGCGTCGTCGCGCAACAGGTGTCACTGTTCATGGTCGGGGCGGTGCTGTTGGCTACCGCAGGGATATCCCGGCTGTGGGAGCGCTACTGCCTCAGCCGCATAGAGTACAGCCGCGTCATCATGCCGGCCCGAGCGTTTCCCGGCGAGGCGGTGGACTTGCACATCACGTTGGTCAACCGCAAGCCCCTGCCTCTGGCTTGGCTGGAGCTGGAGGATGAGGTACCGGACGACGTCGTCTTCTCGGGAGACGTGCAGTTAACGTCCAGCTTCAAGACCGGGCGCCGGCTGCTTGGACGCCTGCTAGCACTGCGTTGGTACGAGCGGGTTATCCGCACCTACCAGTTCATCGCGCCACCGCGGGGCTACTACAGCTTCGGCCCGATGAGCATGCGATCTGGCGATCTGTTCGGCCTATTCACCACCGAGCGCACCCAACCGGCGGAGGACCACCTGATTGTGTACCCCGAGGTCCGCCCGATGGCAGCGTTGGGGCTGCCGCCCAGGTTCTTGGTCGGCGACATGCGGCTGAAGCGATCGCTGGTGCCGGACCCGATGCGCATGGTGGGGGTGCGCGAGTACGCGCCCGGCGACAGCATACGGCAGATCCATTGGCGGGCTACGGCGCGGGCTCAGCGTCTGCAGGTAAAGCAACTCGAGGCAACCACGAGCCTCGATCTCCTGATCTTCTTGAACGTCAGCACCACGATACCTGATTGGCTGGGCGTGGCCCCGGCGTTGCTGGAGCGCGCGGTGACGACCGCGGCGTCGGTTGCCGATCATGCGCTGGCGCACAGCTATCGGGTGGGACTGTACGCCAACACCAACCCGCCCGGATCGGACCAACAGCTGCGGATTGTGCTGGGCAGGGCGGGCGACCAACGGCTGCGCGTGCTGGAAGCGCTGGCGAAAGTGACAGGGCTGGCCACGTTGAGCATGGAGTCCTTCCTACGTCGAGAGACGCGCAGCTTGCCCTGGGGGACGACGCTGCTGATCGTCACCGGTGTGCTACCAGAAAGCATGCTGGCATCGCTGGCCCGGTTGCGGCGGGCAGGCCGGCAAGTTGCCGTGGTGTACACCGGTGATGCCGCTGCGCCGAGCCACTTCGCCGGGGTGCCGGTGTTCACCACGCAATGGACGGATGACGGTGAACTCAAACTGGCTTAGCCGTTGGTTAATCCCCGCCGCGGTGCTCGGGATGGAGGCGGCCTGGGTAGTGCCGCTGGTCGCGCTTAGCCTGAACGGGCTAGCAGCCAGGGCGGCCTGGTTTACGCCCGCCATGTCTTTAGCAGTGTTCGCGCTAGCAGGCTTGGGCGCTCGGGCGATAGCGGAGGTGGTGCCCAACGAGCGGGCAGCCCGGGCCATGACGGGGGCCCTTGCAGCAGCGACCACGTTGCTGGGAATCTGGGCAGCATTCTTCCCCAGCGAGTCACTGTTGGACGGGCGCTGGTTGCTGACACTTGGCGCTGCGGCATTGAGCCTTTTCGTGGATGCGCCGTCGATAGCCGGCACACTGATAGTCTGCATCTTCCTGTGGCTGCGGGGGTTGCGCCTGGCGAATGGTACGCTCACCTTCGATGGGGTGTTCGGGCGGTTCCGGCTGGGCATGGTGCTGCTGGTGGTCTATCACGTGCTCGGTCTGATACTTGTTAGCACACCGCTGGTCCAGCTCGTGACCAGCAACTTGGCGCCGAACGTCGCCGTGTTCTTTTTCTGCGGACTGCTCGCTCTGGCGCTCAGCCGCACGGAAGAAGAACGGTCAGCGTCGCCTGGTCGTGGCGTGGGGTTCAACCGGCAGTGGGGCTTGGTGCTGATGCTGGCGCTGGTGGGAGAGCTGCTGCTGGTGCTCCTTTTCTCGGCACTGTTGGCCCCCGAGACCATGGCGTTCATCACCGCGCCGCTGGCCTTTGCCGGCGGGATTGTGTTGCAGGTAGTGCTCTGGTTCATCATCGCTATCAGCTACCTGGCAGAGGCGATCATCACGGCCCTGTTCTGCCTGTTGGCGCAATTCGGCATCACGCCGCAGCCCATCCAGCTCGAAACAGCGACGGCGCCGGAGTTCCCCGAGGAGGAGCGCGATCCCGACCAGCAGCCCACCATTCCCGAGCTGGTGTTGATGGCAGCCCGGGGCGGACTAATGAGTCTGCTGGCGGTGATTGCGCTGCTACTGCTGTGGCGAACGCTGCGGCCACGCCGGCCGCGGGCAGCCGCGACCAGCGACGAGACTCGGGATTCGGTGTGGTCATGGGAGGCCGCGAAGCGCGAGCTTGCGGCGGCACTACGCGCGCTGATGGCGCGATTACGCTGCCGCGGCGCACGGGCGGTGGCGAGCCTGGCCGGGCTGGCTGCCGGTGTACTCGACACCGACGATCTGACCAGCGTCCGCGGGGTGTATCGCGCGCTGTTACGGGCCGCAGGACCGGCGGGGATACCGCACGCCGCCGAGCAGACGGCGGGCGAGTTCCAGGCCGCCGTGGCGCAGCGGGCGCCGGCAGGAGCCCACGACGCGGCCACGGTCACGGCGGCGTACGAGCAGGCGCGGTACGGGCCGGCAGACGCCTTAAGGGCAGATCTGCCGGCCGTGGTGGCCGCCTGGCGACGGGTGCAAGACGCCTTGGGCGATGGCGGGCCATCGGCGGGGTGATCACCAGGCGCCGGCAGAAAATCCACCACCGGTGGGTTACGTGCCGGGATCGCAGGCCATGGTCCGGCGGTTGGGCGACGCGAGGTCGCCCCTACCGGCGGTGTGCCCGTGGCGCTGGCCTCAATCTACGCAGGGCTTTCCGCGTGCTAACTCGCGGGGGCGTGGGCCGGAGGCAGGACATTCCTGATGCACGCGGCAACGCCCGCCGATTGGCGGGCGCTGTCTGGGTTCTGTTGGAGCCTGCTTAGCGGAGAACGGCCTCAAGCTTCGAGATATCGCGGTTCCACAGGTTGGGGTTCAGGATCGAGTCCATGCCGTTGGGGCGGCCCTCGGCGATCTGCTCCTCGAAGGTAGGCACGTCGACCTTGTAGTAGCAACCGAGCGGCATGCGGCCGGTCTCGTACGCCTTGCCGATGGCCTGGAGCTTCTTCTCCACCACTTCACCGGCGTTGGTCGGGTCATGCACCACGGCATCGTAGTCCGTGTTCTCCAGCCAATACATGCGGGGCTGCCCCTCCACCATGTCGGTGTAGTACTCCTTGGTGTGCAGGTCGTTGTACACCGGGCAGGTCTGCGCAATGTCGATAAACGAGGTGCCCTTGTGCGACACGGCCTGGGCGATGAGCTGCGCCGTCGCCTTGGGGTTCAGCGCGTAGCCACGGCCTACGAAAGTGTAGCCCGATGAAATGGCAAGCGCCAACGGGTTGATGTTGTCTTGCACCGCGGCCTCCGCCATGCCCTTGGCCTTCATGCCCTTCTTCATGGTCGGAGAACCCTGGCCCTTGGTGAGACCGTACACCTCGTTGTCGAACACCAGGTAGGTGAAGTCGACGTTGCGGCGGCCGGCGTTCACGAAGTAACCGCAACCGATACCGAAGCCGTCGCCATCGCCACCCACGGCGATCACCGTCATCTCGGGGTTCGAGAGCTTCATGCCGGTGGCAGAAGGAATGGACCGGCCGTGCAGGGTGTGGAATCCATAGGCGTTCAGGTAGTGCGGCGCCTTGCCCGAGCAGCCGATGCCGGAGACCACGGCCACTTTGTGCGGCGGAACGCCGATCTCGGCCAGCGCCATCTGGATGGAGGTGAGGATGCCGAAGTCGCCACACCCAGGGCACCAGGTGTTATGCGTATCGGTCTTGTAATCCTTGAGTTGGTAGGTCTGGGAAACGACCATTATGCCACCCCTTTCTTATTACGGCAGTAGGTGAGACACCGGGATACGGGTCTCGGAGCTGGACAGTGCGGTTTTGATGCCATCGATCAACTCTTCTTCCGAGAAGGGCCGGCCGTCGAACTTCACCACTCGCTTGTCGACGGTAATACCGGTCTGGCTGCGAATCAGATCGCCCAGCTGCCCGTTGTAGTTCTCTTCCACCAGAATGGTCGTCTTGGCCTTGGTCAGTTCCGCGGTCACCTCGGCTACCGGGAATGGGCGCATCAGGCGCACCTGCAGGAAGTTCATCTTGGGGCCGCCCTCGGCGTTGATGACGTCGATGGCGTCGGAGATGGAGCCCTTGGTAGTACCCCAACCCACGATGGTGATCTCGGCGTCGGCGGGCCCGTACTTGGTGATCTTGCGGGCCGCCGGAATCTCCCGGGCCGCGAGGTCCAACTTGCCCATACGCTTGTTCATTTGGGCGATGCGGTTATCCGCAGCCTCGGTGATGTGGCCGCGCTGGTCATGCTCGTCGGTGGTGACCCAGAAGATGCCACCCTCCTGGCCCGGGATGGCTCTGGGAGAGAGACCATCATCAGTCAGCTTGTAGCGCAGGTAGTCCCCATTGGGCTCGAACAGCTTGCCACGGTCGATGGGGGGCAGCTTATCGAAGCCGAGGTCATCGACGGTCTGGTAGCCGGACTGAATCTTCTTGTCGAGCATCACGATAACCGGCATCTGGTATCGGTCGGCCCAGTTGAACGACTCGTAGGAGTCCTCCACCGTGTCCTGAATATCGCCCGGCGCGACCACGATGTGGCCGAAGTCGCCGTGACCCGGCTGGAGTGCGAAGGTGAGGTCGGATTGTTCGGACCGGGTTGGCAGACCGGTGCTGGGGCCGCCGCGGCTCCAGAGGAAGAGGACGGGGCCGGGCGCCTCGGTGAGGGAGGCGAAGCCGAAGCCCTCGCACATAAGCGAGAGACCGGGGCCTGAGGTGGAGGTGGATGAGCGCTTGCCGCCGTGGGCAGCACCGACCGCCATGTTGATGGCGGAGACCTCGTCCTCTACCTGCACCACCACCAAGTCCTGAGCCCGGGCGTTGGCCTCCAGGTACACGTTCTCGTCGGTAGCGGGGCTGATGGGGTAGTAGGACTGGAAGCCGAGACCTGCCTTCAGCTTTGCAAGTGCGCACGCATGCACACCACGCAGCAGCAGCGGGGCTTTCGCCGGCCTATCCACCTTCACTAGGTTGAAGGCGGGGGCGCCGCCCAAGGCTTCCATCACAAAGTCGTAGCCGCCCTTGGCAGCCTGGCCGTTCAGCTCTGCCAACGCGGCGCGCCGGCCGGTGCCGCCACGGAAGCTCTCCATATAGATGCCGAGGTCGAGGCCCAGCGCGGCGGCGGACGCTCCACCGGCGACGCTGTTGGTCATAACCCGCAGGGAGTTGAACTCAGCACCACGGCCGGCTTCCACCAGAACCTTGCGCAGAATGTCGTCGAAGGGCACGGGGATGTACTTGAGGTCCTGGCGCTTTCCGCTCAGGTCCATCTTGAGGGCGCCGTCATAGATGACTACGCCGCCCGGTACCATCTCCTTGAGATGCCCGTGATGGCTGGGCCACTCGTTATGGTGGTTCCCCAGGATGCTCTCCTCATCGAGCGAGACCAGCACGTGCACCCTCTCCGAGAGGTTGCGCTTCTGCTTGTCGCTGATGCGAACCATGTAGTACGAGTGCTCGCCCATGATGTTGGAGTGATACTCGATACCGGTAAAGATACGGTAGCCGCCCCGCGACAGCGCCTTGGCAAAAGCCTCGGCGGCCGAGTTGATGCCGCCGCCTTGTGGGCCCGCAAGCATCCATAGAACGTCTGAAACTTGATCCATAACCTCTTCCTCTACTTCTGTACAGCGCGTTTAACAGTGTACCGCTCTCGTGTGCACGCTACAAACGGCCCCGGCTGACTGTTGCGCCGGACCCCAACACCAGCTAGCGGGAGTGGCGCCGCCTCCCTACAGAGATATGGCGCCCGGTTACAGAGGAATGTTGCCATGCTTCTTCGGCGGATTGGTGTCGCGCTTGTTACGCAACATTTCCAGCGCGGCGGCAATCTTGCGCCGAGTGTCCCGAGGGTCAATCACGTCGTCGATGTAACCTCGGGATGCCGCCACATACGGGTTGTTGAATTTCGCCTGGTACTCACCGATGAGGGTCTGTCGGGTTTGGTCTGGGGTTTCGGCTTTGGCAATCTGCTCCCTGAAAACGATATTGACCGCTGCATCGGCGCCCATGACTGCAATTTCTGCGCTGGGCCAGGCGTAATTGGCATCGCCCCGCAGGTGCTTGGAGCTCATCACGTCGTAAGCACCCCCGTATGCCTTCCGGGTGATAACACTTATCTTCGGCACGGTGGCCTCGGCGTATGCATAGATCAGCTTGGCGCCATGGCGAATGATGCCCCCATACTCCTGCGCAGTGCCCGGCATAAAACCGGGGACGTCGATCAGGGTGAGGATGGGGACGTTGAAGCAGTCGCAGAACCGAACGAAGCGCGCCGCCTTGACCGATGAATCGATGTCGATGACCCCGGCGAGGTACATGGGTTGCTGCGCCACGATACCCACCGAACGGCCATTGACGCGCGCAAAGCCGGTGAGCATGTTTGGGGCGAACCGCTCCTGCACCTCCATGAAGTCGTCGTTATCAACGATGCTGTGGATGACTTCCACCATGTCGTAGGCCCGGTTTGCGTCTTCGGGCACGATGTCCAGCAGCTCTGGGCAAGCACGATGCGGATCATCGGTCGGCGTGATGCGCGGCGGGTCCTCGGTGTTGTTCGACGGGAGGAAGGACAGGAGCCGGCGCAACTGCTGAAAGGTGTCGGCCTCCGACGGGCAGGTGAAGTGGGCGACGCCGCTGCGGGTGCTGTGGCTGAGCGCGCCACCCAACTCCTCATGGCTCACATCTTCGCCGGTTACCGCCTTGATGACATCGGGCCCAGTGATATACATCTGACCAATACCTTCGGTCATGAAGATGAAGTCGGTGAGCGCTGGCGAGTAGACGGCTCCCCCGGCGCAGGGGCCCATGATGAGGGATATCTGAGGGATGACGCCCGACATCATGACGTTCTTCAGAAAGATGTCGCCGTAGCCCGCCAGGCTGGTCACACCCTCCTGGATTCGAGCGCCCCCCGAATCGTTCAGACCGATCACCGGCGCGCCATTCTTGCCGGCAAGGTCCATCACCTTGCAGATCTTCTGGCTCACTACCTCGGAGAGCGACCCGCCGATCACCGTGAAATCTTGCGAAAAGAGGTAGATCGGCCGGCCGTCGATCCGTGCGTAGCCGGTGACCACGGCGTCACCCAGAAAGCGCTGCTGATCGAGGCCAAAATCGCCGCTGCGATGGGTGACCAAGGAGTCCAACTCCTCGAAGGAGCCGGGGTCGACGAGGAGATCGATGCGCTCACGCGCGGTGAGTTTGCCGCGCGCATGCTGCTGCTCGATGCGGCGGGCGCCGCCACCAAGTTTCGATTCCTCTTTGAGCTGCTGCAGCTGAGACAGACGGTCGTTGGCGGGGTTCGGAGACATGCGCCTCTAGGGAACACGGGGGTGGAAACCGCATTGGATCGTAGCACGCCCAGTGGTATCGAGCAACGTTATACGCGGTCGGATGGTAACAGCTCAGACGAGCTGGGGCGAGCACCGTGCCGCGGTGTCATCCCGCCGCAAGGAGGGTTCCCTTCGTACCTGGAAGCCGACACCAGACGGAGACAAAGGGGCTCCTCGGCCCTCGGAATCGTACCTGCCCTTAGCCAGTGGTACCACCGGGCATGAGATAGATGAAGGCATGTTTCGCTCATGCTGAGGCCCTCGAAGCACGGGCGGGCTACCGGGTTCCGGTTAGCTGGTTCTCCGCTCACCCTGAGGCCCTCGAAGGGCGAGCGGGCCTGGAGCTCGCGACAGGCGTCGGCGAACCTATTTCCGTAGCAAATGACATCAGCCGCTTACTTCTGAGTTCTTACCGCGGTTGGTTGGAACTTAGGGTCGGCCCGCGAGACCTGCGGGCTAAAGCCAGGCAGCACGGCCACACAGCACTCATGCCAATCTCTCCGCAGGGGAGTGCTGAGGGGCCGGCGAGGACCCTCAGGCAGGAGTGTGGGGGTGCTTGTCCTGAACCTGTCGAAGCGCCGCCACTTCGCCCCCCTGGGGTGGGCGGGCGGGAGGAGCCAACGCTCCTCCCAAGGCCGCGGACGTCACAGCGCACTGGCGATGGCCACCTCAAGTCGGAGCTATTACCGCCGATGCCAGCCACGGGACGAGGCCATCCCGCGGACGGGGCGCAGCGAAGCCATACGTGCGTTGCATTCTGGGGCGGAGTGCGGCACTATGCCAAACACTCCCAGCACCGCGAAGCACCCACCCAGGAGGCACTGATGTCCACCGCCAACACCCTACTCTTTACGGCCACCGACGTAGACCCCGCCGACGAGGCGGCCCTGAACGATTGGTACGACAACCGTCACGTGCCGCAGCGAGTTGCGGTACCGGGGGTCTTGACCGCCCGCCGCTGGGAAGCGTTGGAGGGCGGGCCAAAGTACCTGGCGCTGTACGACCTAGCCGGCCTGGACGTGCTGCAGACGGCGGAGTACAAGGCTTTGTCACAGCCGCCGATGCGCACCGAAGTGGACGTCGAGCGGGCCAAGACCTTCAAGAATCCTGTTCGAGTGGTGATGCAGCAGATCGCGCAGGCGGGGTCGGCAACGGCGCCGGCAGCCGACGCCGTCAAGGGCTTACTGCTGGTCTCGCTGCAACCGGAAGCCGGTTACGAGGACGAGTTCAACGATTGGTACACCACCGAACACATCGAGTACGGCGCCCGCGTGCTGGGGCTGCTGCGGGTGCGGCGGTTCAAGGCGGTGGAAGGTTCGCCTACCTATGTGGCGCTGTGGGAACTGGCGGACCCCAATCTGCCGAATACCCAGCCCTGGCGACAGGCGCTGGATACGCCCTGGGCGGTCCGGATCAGGCAGCACTACACCCGCAACTTCCGCGGGATCTACAAGCCACGGTAATCATGAACACCACTTCGGGTATCCTGTTCGCTGTCACCAATACCGACCCCGACCACGAGGCGGCGTTCAACCGCTGGTACGACGAGCGTCACGTGTCGCAACGGCAGGCCATGCCGGGGTTCACCGCCGCCCGCCGATTCGAGGCTGTGGACTCGCCGTACCAGTACATGGCGGTGTACGACTTGGCGGGCATCTGGGCGGCCTTCACGCCCACCTACAAGGCGCTGTTCGAGCTGCCCATCATGTCGCGCGAAGACCGAGAGATGCTGGCCCGCTTCTGGGGCATCCAGCGCGCCGTGATGCAGCATATCGCGGTGGCCGGGGACCCGCAGCCCGCCGTCGGGAGCGTGGGGGCGGTGATGGCCGTGGCGTTGGACCCAGAGCCAGCGTTCAAGGACGAGTTCAACAACTGGTACACCACCGAGCACATAGTGTTGGGGGCAACGGCGCCGGGGGTGCAGCGAGTACAGCGATTCCGCGCGATTGAGGGCGAGCCTCGCTATCTGGCGCTGTGGGAGTTCGCGAGCCTGGAGGCAGCGCGCGACCCAGCGTTCGTGGCCGCCATCCGCACACCGTGGTCGGCGCGCATGCAGCAACACTACCGGCGGGTGTTTCGAGGGTTGTACCGGCCGCGGTAGTCGACTTTTGGGCGTTCGGGCACCAGGGTAGCCATCGCTTGGGTTAGGCTTCGACCCTCTCTAGCGCCTCCGCGATCGGGCGCC
>SHYE01000036.1 GCA_009692935.1 Dehalococcoidia bacterium
TTGATGACCGCCTCATAGTCGTTCACCACCTCAATCTCTTTGACGGCGCCCCACCACATCTCGGTGACACCGGAGATAGAGTCCCGTTTGTTGATCTCGCGGAAGGGGGCGTTGAGGTCGCGGGCGGTGAACTCGCCCCAATCGCCGGTCACCGCGCCGGTGGAGGTGTGGAACTTCACGCCCTGCCGGAACTTGAAGGCGTAGGACGCTCCGTCGGCCCCCACCTTCCACTCGGTAGCCAGCGCAGGGACCCGCTTGCCGTTCTTTTCATCCACCCCCAACAGCGTCTCGTACATGGGCGTGAGCTGCCAGCTACTGGGCGTGGCGTTATTGCGAGTCTCGTTTACTTCCCTGGCGGGCACCTCGGTTGCAAACACCAAACGGTTCACCTTGGGTTTGCCCGGCTCGCTGCCGGTGGACGCGCCGCCGCCGGTGCCCTGCGAAGAGCTACAACCCGTGGCCAGCACGGCGAGGGCCGCACCCGCTGCCACGAACCAGAGGCGAGTTAGGACCGGTGTCGACAGCGCATCCACAGGGATTGTCTTGGTCACAGCATCCGCCTTTGTCTGCTATTTTGCGCCGCGCCGCGCCGCGGGGCGGGCAAGGGTGACCCGGCTCCCGGCGACTCGCTGCGGCGATTAGTGGATGCTATAGATCAGGCGAATACTCTGTCAACTTAGTTCAAGGTTTCACAAATGCGCGGAGCGGCGGCAGGCGAAGCCGCCCGATAGTTGGGAGGCGGTGCTGCCTGACGAAACAGTTTAAAGAGTCAGCACGAAGGGGGTACCGGCACCGGCAGCACGGGCCCACTCGTACGCCCACTGCGCCATCGCTAAGTCGTGCACGTTGGCTGCGGTTAGCACGTACACCACAATGTCATCGGCGGTGCGACGGGGATTGGCGCCGGCCGCAACCACCGCTGTCAACTCAGCGCCGAGGTGCTCGCGGGTGAAGGCGCCCGCCTTGATTGGCGTGCTGTAGGGCTCACGCGGGATGGGGTTGTTGGCGACGCCCTCCCACGTGATGAACACCGACCGGGCCTGGGTGACGAACTCGGGCGCCAGTTGCCCTTCACTGACGTCAATCACCAGCGTCCCCTGCTGGAGCTGCTCCGGCCGCAGCAGCACCTCTCGAGCACTGTTCGCGAGAGCCACCACGCCGGCGTCGCCCACGGCCTCATCAATGGAGTCGACGTGACGGAAGGGCACGCCCAGCCACCCGGTCATGGCTTCGGCGAAGGCTGCCCGGTGTTGTACGTTCGGGCTGTAGACGAACGCGCCCTGCAGGCCGGGCATGGCCCGCACGATGGCCTGCGCCTGGGTACGCGCCTGCTGGCCGGACCCAATGACCGCCAGGGTGTGGGTTCGGGGAGGTGCGAGGTATTTGGCGGCCAGCCCGCCCGAGGCTCCCACGCGGATCGGATTGATGGTGCCGAAGTTCATGACCGAGAGTACGCCGCCGGTCTCGCCATCGGCCAGCACGTAACTGCGGTTGTTGGCGGCCGGGCCGTTGCCCTGAATCCGTACGCCGGTGTGCAGGCCGGCCCCGGTGGCCAGCGTCAGCCGAGCGCTGGGGCGTCCGTTGGCCATGGCCCGCCCCATGAACGTCGACTGCGTCACGCCGCCGGTGTGCAGCGCCTTGGTGGCGGCCTCCAGCGCCGCGATGGCACCGTCGATGACTGCGGCCTCGCGGGTGAGGGGCAGCAGGTCGGCTTCGGTCAACAGTAAGGCATCGGTAGGCATGGGGGGTCTCCTGAGGGGAAGTGAAAGGCTTCAAGCGCGGAACAGCAGCAGCCCGGCGATACCGGCGCCCGCTACCAGCACAGGTTCCTGCAGCTTAAACCGCCAGAGCAGAGTTAGCCCTACGGCAGCGATGATAGCTGTAGGCACATCGAAAATAGCCCTTTGCGCCAATACCACTACCGCACCGGCTATCGCCCCGCTGGCGGCGGCGGTGGCCCCGGCAACAAACGCCTTCAACTGCGGGTTGTCTCGATGCCGGCGGAACCAGGGCGCAGGCACGATGGTAAAAACATACACCGGCAGAAAAATGCCGACCGCCGCGAGAGCCGCGCCCGCGACCCCGGCGACGAGGTATCCGATGAAGGCCACGGTGATAACCACCGGCCCCGGCGTAATGAGGGCCACCGCCACGGCATCAAGAAACTGGCGGTCATTAAGCCAGCCAAGTTCGTGCACCACCCCTTGCTGCAAGAATGGGACGATGGCGAGACCGCTGCCGAATACGAATGCTCCGGCCTTCGTGAAAAACAGCAACACCTGCAGCAGCACGTTGTCGCCCACCGAAGCCGTGCTGGCGCTCAAGAGGAACGTCTCCATGAGCCAGATCAGGAGCGCTCCCAGACCGCACGCCAGGCTCAGGAGCAGCGCTCGCGTTCGGCCCGGCCAGGCGCGCAGAAGCACGGCTACTAGCCCTGCACCTAAGAACAGCACCGCCAACTCTGTCTGCGACAGCAGCGTGGCCAGGAACAGCGCGGCGAAAATGCCCCACAGAACGGGCTCTCGTTTGTTGGTAACCCGCGCCAGCCGATACGCCGCCATGGCGATGATCGCAATGACAACGGCGCCGATGCCGTAGAACAGCGTCTGCATCCACGGTAGCCCGCCGTACGCCACATACAGCCACGAGAGGCCCAGCACCATCAGAAAGGAGGGCAAGATGAACGCCAAACCCACTAGGGTGGCACCCAACATGCCTCCCTGAAAATAGCCGATCGCGATGGCAGTCTGCGCTGCCAATGGGCCTGGCATGATCTGGGCCAACGCTAGTGAGAGATTGTAGGTCCCCTCGTCGATAAGGTGGCCTTCATCCACCAGGTCCTTCCGCATGTAGCCAACCAAGGCCGCCGGGCCACCGAAGCCGATGGTGCCCAGCTTCAGGAAATAGAAGACCAATGTGCGGAGTGACGCAGGGCGCTGGGTGGCGTCGGACGCAGAACTGTCGGTCAAGGGTCACTTCCTCATTGCCAAGTCCGCTCTGGCCATGGGGCGCAGCAGGGGTGTAGCCGACCCGTCTCTCGCCCTCATGGACCCGAAGTTTAGAAGCAACATCCCCACATCGCAACAATGTGGGGATGTTGCCGGTCATTGCGATCGCCCTGAACTACCCGCCGGTCGTGAGCGCCGCCTGGCGGGCCTCCTCGATGCGTTGATGGAGTTCGACTACCAGGGGGACGGCGGCACCGTAGCGATCGGCGTCGTCTTGCACGAAGCCTTTGTGGTAGTTGGCGCGGAAGTTGCCGGAGCCACCCATCTGCTCCTTGGCCCAGTTCGGGTTCAGCCAGCGCTCGGAGGGAGCGCCGCTGCCGTACAGGATGGGCCCCGCCTCGGCCTCGGTACGGAACACATTCATGGGGTCTTCGCCGCGCTCCACTTTGCGGATATTCTCGTCGAGCTGGCGGCGCAGGAAGATGACCGGCACGTCGGTGCGGCCCAGCTTCTCTTTGCTACGGTCGACGATCGCACCCTGTGCCCACCAGGCGATCATGTCTTGCGCCAGGACGTAGTCGAGGATCGGCTTGCCGTTCTCGTCGTACATCGGGGCCTCGTACCAGGGGATCGACTCCTGCTTCGGCGCGTCGATTCCTGGAGGCGCCGAGTAGCACTGGTAGCAGATGTGCAGCGTGTGGGTGTCGTCGATGGGCACCCGGATCTGGAACTCGCTGCGGGGAGCGCCGGCGCTGCCGGTCTGGGTCCAGAAGGGGAAGATGACGGTGGAGTGCCGCGAGACGCGGTCCTCGTCGGCCCCCAAGTCTTTGGCGTAGATGACGCCCTTCTCCATACCGTACTGGGTTGGGTTGGCATACAGGCCCTTGATGCCGACGCCCATCTTGATGCGGGAGTAAACCGTGAAGGTCTGTTTGTCCTCCGAGCGAGACTCCCACTGGCCGGACTTCTCCAGCGAGTACTTGAACATCTCGCCGTGCAGCCACACGCTGTGGGTGGGGTCGCCGGTGTTCTCCTGGCACTGCAGCCAGTTGCAGTTCAGGGTGTTGATGCCGATCTGGCGAACGGCGTTGGGCCACACCAGGATGTCCCAGCGCGGCAGCACGGGCGCCGGCTGCGGCCCCATGTAGGCGAACAACAGCCCGCCCAACTCTTGCACCGGGTAGCCGCCGATGTTGATGCGCTCCTTGAACGAACTATCGGCGGCCTCCAAGGGGGTGTCCGTGCACTGGCCGCTCTCGTCGTAGCGCCAGCCATGATAGGGACAGCGCAGACCGTGCTCATCAGGAATGCCCCACTGCAGGTCCACCAAGCGGTGGGCGCAGCGCTCGCCGATTAGCCCGTAGGTTCCCGACTTGTCGCGGTACAGCGTCAGGTCCTCGCCCAACAGCCGGACCTTGCGTACCGGATCCCCATCGAGTTGTGAGGTGGCGGCGAAGGGTACCCAGTAGCGGCGCATGAGTTCCCCGCAGGGTGTGCCGGGGCCCACCCTGGTCAGCCGTTCGTTTGCTTCTACGCTCAGCATCGGTTGAGCTCCTAGATAGAGATGTTGGTTCGGCCCAGCCCGGTGGACGACGTTGACGAATCGTAGCTATCGCCCTCCACAAAGGCCACCAAGTCGTAGGATGTGACGTCCATCAGCGACCCATCCTTAGCGGGATCGAACGGCGCCTCGATCACACGAAGCGACGCCGTCTTGTGGTCGGCGGCGATGCTCACCACCTCGCCTACCGTACCGTCCTCCAGCAGGACGCGGGCACCCTTGGTCAGCTCGGATACTTCCACGATAGGAACACTTTCCGCAGACGGTGTCTGCTGGCTATTTGTCGAGCCATACGAAGGCCTCATGCTCGCCGTTGGCGAAGTGGGTGCGCCAGTTCTGGACGTATGGCTGGGAGAAGGCCCAAGCGGCAGGGTAGATGATGCCGGGGTCCCAGGCTTGATCGTTGATGCGCTTGACGGCGGTCCGCATGGCCTCTCGCCGCTTGGCCGGATCGAGCGCCTCCCGAGTGGCACGCAGCATCTTGTCGAGCTCGGAGTCGTTCACACCCACCCAGTTCAGGGTCGATGTGCTGTTGAACTCGCCGTAAAGGAAGGAGTCAGCGTCAGCCTCCAGCAGGCCACCGCCGCTGTTGCGGTACAAGTCGAAGTCGCCACGGTACAGGCGGGGGCGGTGCTGTTCGCGTGGCAGCATGGTGAACTTCACCTCGATGCCGGCCTTCTTGAGCTGGCTCTGCAGCAGTTCGTGCTGAGCGGTCTCGTCGCTATCGGTGATGATCATCTCGAGGGTTAGGCCTTGGGCGTACCCGGCCTCCGCCAGCAACTGCTTGGCGCGGTTCACGTCGTAGGGCAGCAGGGCGGTCATCTCCTGCTCGGTGAACAGGCCGGGCCAGCTACCTGCCAGGAAGGGCTTGGCGTCGCCTCCGAACATCACCTTGCTATGCTCCTGCCGGTCAATCGCCATGGAGATAGCCCGGCGTACCCGCACATCCTGCAAGGCGGGGGACTTGCGCTGCGACAGCAGCAGCGCGTTCCCAATCGGGATGGTGTAAGTGAACAGCTGCGCCTGCGGGTTAGCCGCCTGCACGCTCTGCGCAACGTTATGCGCGGTGACGGTCCATACATCGAGCTGCTTGGTGCGGAAGGCCGCCTGCTGGGTCGAGACGTCGGAGATGACGACTTTGCGGATGGTGTCGAGGTAGACCCTCTCGGCCTGCCAGTACGCGGGGTTCTTCTGCAGCATCCACACGGTGCCCTTCTGGCTGGCCTTCTCATCGAAGGTGAAGGGGCCGGTGCCGATGAGCCTGTTCTTCAGATGGCCGTCGGCTTCGTAGACCTCTTTGGCGGCAATGGGCATCCACTGCGAGGCCGTGTAGTTGATGAAGGGTGCGTACGGGGACTTGAACTTGACGCGCACCGTGCTGGCATCGGGCGTCTCGATGGTATTGAGACCTTCGAACATGAAGTCGGTGCCGCTGACCGGTGACGCCAGCTTCTTGCCGTCCATGGTCTCGCCCGCGGAGTAGTAGCTCATGCTCCACTTGACGTCGGCCGACGTCAACTCACGGCCGTTGACCGGCGCGATGTTGTGGAACTTGACGCCCTTGCGGAGATTGAAGGTGTAGATGGTACCGTCTGCCGAGACCTCCCACTTCTCTGCGAGGCGCGGCTCTAAGACCTGGCTGGCGTACTCGACGTTAGGGCCCTTCTTGAAGCGCAGCAAAGTCTCGTAGACCAGGCCATGCTGCTGTGCGTTGACGCCGGTCTTGCCCTGGGAGCGCATGTCCCAGTCGTTGGGATCGGAGGCCACGAGGCCGGTGAGCGTGCCGCCTCGTTTAGGTTCGGACTGGCCCGTGGGCGCGGGGCCCGACTGGGGAGCAGTCGGCTGGGCGCAGGCAGCTGCGAACAGCGCCAGACCCAGAGGCAGTACAAGTAGCCGTCGTGAAACAATCGCCATCGTATTCCTCCGTTAAAGTCGCCCAGCGGTGGTTGGGCCAGCCCATGGACTGAACCGCTAGGTACGTACAGCTAAGCGAAGTTCATGTTAGGCAGCAGGCATACCCAAGTCAAACGATCTGGCTAAATAAAGGGCGAAGTGGCCACCCGAGTCGATGGTTGGGTTGTCCGACGGCTGTGTGGCCTACTCGTAGGGTGCGTAGTACCCAACCTGCGCGCTCAGCACCCTCGGTGCCGAATGCGCCGCTTACCAGCGTGGCTGGGACATTTCAGGAGTGAAGCGGTATAGTGCGTCAAATCTGCTGCGTGCACCCCGCGCCTGCGGCTTGGGAGAACCCGGGTGGCACCTCAGACAGGCGCATAAGTCAGAGAGCCACTGGGCCACACCCGGTGGTCGACGCTGACGGCTAGTGGATAAAGTCGACGCTGGTGTTCGCCGACTTCCGGCGCCGAAGCCCAAGAGACTAAGGACACGGAAGGCGAAGGACTAAACCATGACGACACAAACCGCAGATGCAGCGTTGGCGGCCGAAATTCTTGCCCTGGAACGCAAGCGAGTGAAGGCGATGGTCGAGAAGGACCTGCCGACGCTCGATGCGCTGATGGCCGACGACATGTCGTACGTGCACTCGGGGGGCCGTTGGGACGACACGGCGGCGTTTCACGACGTCATTGCCTCGCAGGCCAGCTTCTACGACGGGGTGGACTACGCCGGTGAAGAGGTGATTGTGCTGGGCCCAGACAGCGTCCTGATCCGGGGCGTGGCGCAAATCCGCATTCATCGCGCGACCGGCGAGAAGCTGAGCTACCCGGTGTGGTTCGTCGACGTATGGGTACGCCGCCCGGCCGGCTGGCAGATGGTGGCCTGGCAGGCTACGCGCGCGCCGGAGTAAGTAGCCCGAACAGTGCGCGCACGCACACCGTTATCGACGCACCGCCTTGATGTTATAGACGTGGGTCCAGCCGCCGGTGATGGAGCCGGGGAACAGCCAGTCGGCGACGATGTTCTGGTTGACTACGACCTCCACGGGTATGTAGAACAGCGGGATGTCCTTGTGCTCATAGAACAACGCGTCGCCCACGATGCGCCAGAATTGCTCGGTGCGTTTCTCGTCCAGGGTCTCCGAGAGCTGATTCAGCGCAGCGTCGGCCTTGGCCAACTCCACGCCGGAGCCGCGTGCGCCGCTGATGGCGCTGCTACCGTAGGTGGTGGTGCCGGTCCAGGGCTCGGAGCTGGTTCCGGTGAGCAGGACATGGTTGGTGAGGCGCAAGCCGCGGGTCATGGCGGTCCGCTGCACGGGATCGATGGTGGTGTGCTGCACGTCGATGCCGATGGCCCGCCACATGACCGCAAGAGCGTCCGCGATGTCATCGCCGCCGGCGTAAGCCCGCCCTGCGTCGGTAGGGAACAGCATGTTGGTCTGCAGCGTGCGACCCGAGGGGCCGTAGCCAGCCTGTGCCAGCAGACGCTTCGCGGCTTCGGGGTCGTAACCGTACTCCTGCGCGAAATCTTTCTCCCACTGGGGATTCCAACCGTCCAAGCCGGGCCTGAAGTGGGTGCTGATGAGCGGCTGAGTGTTGCCGCCGAAGAACGCCTTGCTCAGCTTGTCGCGGTCGACGGCCTTGTTAAGCGCTTTGCGAATTCGAGGGTCGGCGAGGGGACTCTCCGGTGTTGTCCAGCCCTTCGAGTGGTCGTTGATATCGGCGAAGAAGCAGCAGTCTATCTGGAGGAAAGCGCGGTTGGCCTGCACGCGCCCCGCCACCGTCTTGAAGCCACGCTGCAGGGACTGCGCCTTGAGGTCTTCCGGTAGGTCGGCCATGTGCACCTCGCCGGTCAGCAACCCGGCCATGCGGGTGGAGGCCTCTTTGACGAAACGGAACTCGAACTCCGGGAAGTCGGGGTTGGCGCGCCAGTGTTGGTATGGCACGGCCTGATACCGGATGTACGAGCCCTGCTCGCGCTCCTTGAACTGGTAGGCTCCGGTGCCGGCGGCGGGCCCGCTCTGCATGGTGGGCTGGCCGTTGGGTGCGTCGTTCGTCGGCTGCTTGACCTCTTGGAAGTGCTTGGGGCTGAAAATGTTGAAGGTCCCGCGCTGCTCGGAGAAGCTCTGCATGAAGACGCCCGCAGGCTTCTTCATCTGTACCACGAGTTCGTAGTCGTTGACGACTTGGATCTCCTTGATGATCGGATCCCACAGGGTGTACCCGCGCTCCAACTCCGGCAGCTCCAGGAAGCTCTTGTACACGCCTTCAACGTCTTTGGCCACGAACTCGCCCTTGCCATGATGGAACTGCACGCCTTTGCGAATCTTGAATCGATAGGCTTGGCCGTTGGGTTCCAGGCTCCATTCAGTGGCGAGTTGGGGGCTGAGCTTTCCAGTAGCGGGGTCGATGCCCACCATGTTCTCGTAGAAGGGCCAATACACCCAGTTGGTGGGCGCGCGGCCGAACCGGGGGTCGTTGGCTTCGGTGGTGGGCGGCTGCACGGCCAGAATGACACGCTGGACTTTGGGGCCGCCCGGCTCGACGGGGCCGGTAGCCGCTGAGCCGGTGCAGGCCAAGCCTGCGAGCGCCGTCATGCCAAGGATGGCGAGTAAACGTGCCGACTGTCCCATTGTGAGGCCTCCTCTGTTGTTGCGTGAGAGACGTAGTCACGGACGATATGATGCAGGAGTATATATGTTTTGCGTCGATATTGCTTGGGGCAATGATGGGGGCTGCACCGCTTTGTTGTACGCGGTGATTCGCACACGTTTTACCATCCGCTACCCCCTCCCTTCTACTGCGGGTCACGCCGCCCCCGTTCATCGGCGCCTCTGCCGACCTCGCAGCAAAGGCCGCCATACCGCTCATGCTGGTGATGCTGAGCATGCAGATGGCGCGCAACACCACCATAGAGCGGCCGGGACTTGTGGGATTGGCGGTCGCTACCCGGCTGCTGGCGGGGGTGACCGTGGCGTACGGTATTATTCTTGGGTTGGGTATTGTCGGCGCCACCCGCGATGTGCTGTTGATTCAGGCAGCCATGCCCACCGCGGTGTTCACCACACTCATGGCGACCGAGTTCAACGCTCACCCGCGGTTCGTCACGAGTGTGGTGCTGGCCACCACAGTGCTCAGCCTCATCACGGTGACGGCGCTGCTAGCGGTGCTACCGGGCGCGGCGCATTTGACCTGGCGTTCTGACCCGCCCCGTTTCTGTTTCTGATGAAGGAGAGAGTGGACCAATGCCAACAAGCGTAGAGCTACGGGCGCCCGCGACGTCGGCCAACCTGGGGCCCGGCTTCGACTGTTTGGGCATTGCCCTCGACATTTTCGACACGGTCCGTTTGGAGGTTGGCGACGGCCCTCCGCCCGGTGACGACCTTGATGGCCAACACGAAGCGCTGATCCTCTTGGCGGCGGCCCGCTTCTACCAGCGGGCCGGCCGGAGTCCCAAACCGTTGCGCGTTACCTGCGACCACGCGATTCCGGTGGGGCGCGGCATGGGCAGCAGCGCCGCGGCTATCGTGGCCGGCGTGCTGGGCGCCAATGCGCTGGAAGGATACCCGCTATCTGAGGCCGAGGTGGCTGAGCTGTGTGCGCAGATTGAAGGCCATCCCGACAACTCGACCCCGTGTCTGCTGGGAGGCTTCCAGGCCAGCGTGCTGGAGGACGGCAAGCTAACCGGCGTCGGAGTTCCGTTCCCTCAGGGGCTGGAGGCCGCGTTGTTCATCCCCGACTTTCCGATGCCAACCCACGAGACACGCAAACTGCTGCCCACCCAACTCAGCCGCTCCGACGTAGTGTTCCAGATAGGCCGCACCGCTCTGCTGGTAGCCGCGCTGGCCACCGGATCGCTGGATGTGCTGCGGTTCGCCACGCAGGACAAGCTGCACCAGCCGGCCCGGGGCCAAGTGTTCGCGGGCATGTTCCCTCTGTTCGATGCCGCACTGGCGGCCGGTGCGCTGTGCGCGTACCTCAGCGGCGGCGGACCAACCGTGCTGGCGTTCACCCACGGCCCTGCCGGTGTGGTGGCGCAGGCCCTTCAGGCGGAGGGGCAGCGGCTTGGCGTGAATGGCGAGGTGCGGGTCACCCGGCCGAGCACACAGGGGGCGCAGGTCATCCGTTCCGCCTAGGCGGCCAACGTTTGTGTATCCTTCAAGAAGGCAGCGTATTCAGGAGTGTTGAGTAGATGGCATTGATCGTGCAGAAGTACGGCGGCAGTTCGGTTGCCGACGCAGAACGCATTCGCAACGTGGCTCGACGGATCGCCGCTACCTACGATGGCGGGAACCAGGTGGTCGTCGTGGTATCGGCAATGGGCAAAACCACCGATGGCCTGATAGAGATGGCCAGCCAGCTGAACGACAACCCTCGAGAGCGCGAGATGGACCTGCTGCTCTCCACCGGCGAGGTGGTCTCCAGCGCATTGGTGACCATGGCGCTCCACGCTATGGGGTACGACGCGATCGGCCTCACCGGCTGGCAGGCGGGCATTCGCACCGACGCATTGCACCGCCGCGCCCGCATCGTCGACATCGACCCCTCTCGCATCCAGGACGAGTTGAAGCAAAACCGCATCGTGATTGTGGCCGGCTTCCAGGGCATGACCGACGAGCAGGACATCACCACCCTCGGCCGCGGCGCTTCCGACACTACCGCGGTCGCGATGGCCGCCGCGCTCAAGGCCCAGTGCCAGATTTACACCGACGTTCCGGGTATCTTTACCACCGACCCGCGGGTCGAGCCGAGGGCGCGCAAGCTCAACGAGATTAGTTACGACGAGATGCTGGAACTGGCCAGCCTGGGCGCCAAGGTGATGCACAACCGGTCGGTAGAACTGGGCGCGATCTACGAGGTGCCGATTACCGTCGCCAGCAGCTTCAGTGACGAGCCGGGAACCCTTATCCACGGGAGTGTAGCTATGGAAGTTCGCAACAAGGTCCGCGGTATCGCCCACGACACCAATGTCGCCAAAATCACCGTGGTCGGCGTGCCCGATCGCCCCGGCATCGCCTCCAGCATCTTCGCCCCCCTGGCCGAGGCCGGCCTGAGCGTCGACACTATCGTGCAGAACACCGGCATCGAGCATCGCACCGACCTCACCTTCACGGTGGCGCGCACCGACCTCGCTAAAGCGATGGCGGTCATCCGCCCGATCGCTCAGGCCATCGACGCTCGGGACTGCGTCAGTGCCGACCACCTCGCCAAAGTAAGCATTGTGGGCACCGGTATTCAGAACGCGCCGGGCTACGCGGCACGCATGTTCGAAACGCTGTCGAAGAACAACATTAACATCGACATGATCACCACCTCGGAGATTCGCATCACCTGCGTGATCGAGGCGGATCAGGTGCAGAAGGCGGTGCGGGCGCTGCATGAGGCCTTCGAGTTGGAGAAGCCTGAGGAGTAGGCGGCGTCCAGCGCGTCACCCTTACACTGGTCTGACAGTCCGACAGAAATAGGCAGGCGCAGCGTTCGCCTGCCTATGGACGCCTGTAGTCTTGCAGTGAGAGTTCAGAGTCGGTGAGTTAGACCTGCGGGCTAAGCCAGGCAGCACCACCATACAGTACAGATGCCTCTCGTCTCGGCAGGCGAGTCCTGAGGGGCAGGCGCGTCCTCTCAGGCAGGGGTGTGGGGGTGTCCCCCACTTCGAGACCCTGGGGGTGGGCGGGAAGGGCCAACGCTCCGCTGAAGGCCGCGGACTCAGAGCGCACACTGGGCGATGGCCTCATCAACTCTGACCTCTTACATCTTGCAAGCGCAGTCCACATCCCGTACCGTACCGTGTAACCTTTCGACTGGTTCGCTGTATAGAACAGCATCAGCGTAGTAAGACAGGGTGGCTCACATAGGACTTACCCGGTTCGCATTAGTCCGGCCGCTGGCCGTGCTCATGATCATCATGGGCATCGTGCTGATGGGCATCGTGGCCTTCACTCGACTGCCGGTCGACCGCCTGCCCAACATCACCATTCCCTTCGTCAACGTCTCTGTCAGTTACCCCGGGGCGTCGCCTGAGGACGTGGAGCAGTTGGTGATGCTGCCGCTGGAGGACGCACTGTCCGGCGTGCCGGGCACCTTCCAGGTACGGGCCAACGCACGTGAGGGCAGCGGCAACGTCACGGTTCAACTCGTCGAGGGCACGGATCTCGACAAGGCGTTTAACGAGGTACAGCGCCGGGTGGCGGGCATTCGGAACCAGCTACCGCGCGACGCCGGCGAGCCGCGCGTCGCCAAGTTCGACCCCAACGCGACGCCCATCTTGAATCTGGCCATCACCGGGCCCGACCTGGCCGAAACGCTGACCTACGCACAAGACGTGCTGCAGCCGAAACTGCTGACCGTACCCGGCGTCGCCGACGCGAATCTCTCTGGCGGCCTGAACCGCGAGATTCAGGTGCGGGTCGATCCGGCGAAGCTCGCCGGCTACGGCATCACCGTCGATCAGATCAACACTGCGCTGCAGCGCGAAAACTTGTCATCGCCTGCGGGCCAGCTCGATCGCGGCACCTCAAGCCTCTCCGTCCGCTCCCTCGGCCTGTTCGAGAAGGCCGACGATCTGAACAACATGGTGGTGGCTACCGGGAAAGACGGCGCGCCGATCTATCTGCGTAACCTTGCCACCGTGAAGGACACCTTCCGCAACCAGACCCGTTACCTACGCCTCGACGGTCAGGAGGCGGTCGGCCTCTCCATCATCAAGCAAGCCGACGCTAATACCTTGCAGGTGGCCGACCAAGTGAAAGCCGCCATCGAGAGTCTCCGGCCCTCGTTGCCGCGCGACGCACGCGTCGAGATTATCAGCGACAACGCCCGATTCGTCCGCCGATCGCTCGATGCAGTGCAGTTCGACTTGGGGCTGGCCGTCGCTCTCACCGCAATGGTGTTGCTGGTATTCCTCCACAGCTGGCGCAATACGGCAATCGTCATCCTCGCCATTCCCACGTCCCTCTTGGCGACGTTTCTGGTCATGTTTGCCCTAGGGTTCAGTATTAACCTGATGACCCTTATGGCCTTGGCCATGACCATCGGTATCCTGGTCGATGACTCGATTGTGGTGCTGGAGAACATACACCGGCACCTTGGGTTGGGGGAGTCGCCGTTTCAGGCAGCGCTCACCGGGCGTAACGAGATTGGTCTGGCAGCCATCGCCATTACGTTTACCGACATGGTGGTGTATCTGCCCGTAGCCTTCATGCAGGGCAACGTTGGCCAGCTCTTCCGCCAATACGGGCTCACCATTGTGGTGGCTACGCTGTTCTCGCTCTTGGTCTCGTTTACGCTCACCCCAATGCTCGCATCAAAGTGGCTCTCTGCCAAAGATGGACACGAGGTGTTCACCGGCAACCTTTGGATGCGGTTTTGCGGCTGGTTCGAAGCACGGTTCGAAGCCTTGGCGCAAGGTTACGGCAGAAGCCTACGCACCGCCATTCGGTTCCGCTGGATAGTGTTCGGCCTCAGCCTGATTCTGATGGTGGGAAGCGTCATGCCGGTCGCCTTGGGCTGGCTCAGCACCGAGTACGCACCGCAGGAGGACGACGGGCAGTTCCGGCTGAGCCTGACCATGCCCGTCGGCTCATCGCTTAATGTGGTGGACGAAGGCGCCCGCACTATGGAGAAGCTGCTCACCCGGGTGCCCGAGATCATCAGCGTGTACGCGCAGGTGGGTGGTGGCGGCGGACCGGGCGGTGGTGGTGGCGGCAACGTCGATTTCACCATCGAAACCGTCGAGAAGTCGCACCGCAGTCGCAGTCTCGACCAGATTATGGCGGA
>SHYE01000037.1 GCA_009692935.1 Dehalococcoidia bacterium
CTTCACCGCACACAACCTGCTGAAACTGGCCCAGGTCTGGCGGCCAGCCTAACCCACGGTACCGTTTCGCTTTGCCTTCCCCCAACACCGCGTACCACGACGGATCACTCCAAGAAGGAAAGTCCGCAACTAAATGGACAGGCTCCTAGACACGCGTGGCATGCCTGGCATCCCACCATCACCACGGATGCGCCGCTTTTTTGTAGGTTCCCACCGAGGGGTTGCGATGGCACCGCGGGTGCCCCCCATCCTTCCTAAAAGGTACGGTGGGGGGCGGGAAAGATGCGCTCCCCCGAAGGCTGCCTCCATGGCTCATGGCACCCGGGCTGCCCGAGGTACACCCCAGCGTATTGCTCCCCCCCATACTTGAACGTGAGTAAGAGTTCAGAGTCGGTGAGTTGGCCGTTAGACCTGCGGGCCAGAGCCACACAGCACCACCACACGGCAAACTGATGCCTCTCGTCTCGGCAGGGGAGTTCTGAGGGGACGGCGAGTCCCCTCAGGCAGAGGTGTGGGGGTGTCCCCCACTTCGAGACCTTGGGGGTGGGCGGGCGGGAAGAGCCAACGCTCCGCTGAGGGACACGGACTCAGAGCGAACTGGGCGATGGCCTTATCAACTCTGAGCTCTTACGAACATGATCTACTGTTGACAGCGTGGAAGCGGCGCAGTACCTTACCCTAATTACCCAACGAGGCACTCCGTTCAGCTTACGAGGTAGATGTATGCACCGAGCAGTTGGCTTCTTCCCCGGCCTAGCCGGCCTGCTGGTAGCGCTCGCGCTGACCGGTTGCAGCGCTGCCGCCACGCCGCCCCCGCTGGCGCCCTCAGGCGGCGCCGATACCGGCCCCGTCACCCCCAAGGTCAACCGCTTGGTGGTGGCCATGCCGGCCCCAGCCTCCGAGGGCAACAACCCCAGCCGCCTCTCCACGCCGCCCATCGTGGCGATGAAGCTGTCCTACGAGTACTTCGCCAGTATCGATAACGCCACCGGCAAGTTCGTGCCCGAGCTGGCAACCGAGTGGCGGCTCGAACCCGACGGCAAGTCCTACCGCTTCAAGCTACGCCCCGGGGTGCAATTCCACCGTGGCTATGGCGACATGACCTCCGCCGACTGGGCCCACACTATGGCCGACCTGGCGCACCCTGAATCGCTGCATGCCTACGCTGGCGACTACCGTACCCTCATCGAGAAGTCCGACGAGGTGGGCCCGCTTGAGATCGTCTACCGCCTCACCCGGCCCGACGCCGCCTTTCTCAGCAACATCTCCCACCAGCTCAGCGGGCTGGAGATCCACAGTAAGAAGGAGTTCGACGAGAAGGGCAACCCGTCGCTCTCCGAAAAGGCCAGCGCCGGCACCGGACCCTACGAGTTCCTGGAGCGGCAGCAGGGCGCCTACGTGCGGTGGAAGAAGGTGGACTACAAACACTGGCGGGTCACCCCCGACTTCCCCGAGATGGAGCTGCGTTGGATCAACGAGGCCTCGACCCGGCTGGCGGGCTTGCTGACCGGCGAGTTGCATATGGCGCCGCTCCCGGTCGACCTGCAGGCTCAGGCAGAACGCGGCGGCTTGAAGATCGCGAAGGGTACTATTCCCGGTGTCCGGCTGTTCTTGCACCTGCGCGGCATGTACCTCAACGACATCAGAGACCCTTCCAAGGGCTACAAACACCTCGATAGCCCCATCATGGACAAACGCGTCCGGCAGGCGTTGAGCAAGGCCGTCAATCGCGACGAGCTGAACAAGACGCTGCTCGGCGGCAAGGGCGAGACGCTGATCCT
This sequence comes from Dehalococcoidia bacterium, assembly GCA_009692935.1. GTDB lineage: Bacteria > Chloroflexota > Dehalococcoidia > SHYD01 > SHYD01 > SHYE01. The sequence continues at coordinate 1,782 of SHYE01000037.1, forward strand.
GAACCACTACGAGCCCAAGACCCGCAAGGCCTGGAACCCCGACTGGGAAAAGCGTTTTCCCGAGATGTACGGCTTCGACGCCGCTAAGGCCCGCGCGCTGCTGGCCGAGGCCGGCTACGGCCCCGCCAAGCCGCTGAACCTGCAGATGGTGATGGTCACGTTGGCCGAGGCCCCCAACTCGCAGGACATCCAAGAGGCCATCGCCAACTACTGGCGCAACATCGGCATCAACGTGCAGCTCCTCACCATCGATCGCGCCGAGGACACCCGCCGCGGCCAAGCCTTGGAGTGGCAGGCGGCCTCCAGCATCTTCGCAGCGCCCTCCGACCAGTGGACCGGCGTGTGGGTGTTCAACACTTATTTCAACCGGGCTTCAGCACCCAACGCGGTGCAGGTACCGGAAATCGACACGCTGTTCCAGAAAACCCGAGCGACGCTCAACGAGCCGGAACAGGAGAAGCTGTGGCGCCAGATGGGTGACCAGATTTTCGACAGCTTCCAGCACGTGCCGCTGTTCTGGCTGCCGGTGGAGATGCTCTACAACCCCACTATCGTTGGCAGCTACCAGTTCCCCGGCTCTGTCTCCGGCCTCTACACCAAGCTCGAGACTGTCAAAGCGGCCCGCTAGCGCCAAATGGCCGAATGTGACGTCGCGCCGCATGGCGAGCGGTTTTAGTGGGCCGTCCGCGTCCCGGCGCCTCCGCTCGTGGTGACGTGGCGAACCACCCCTGCCCGGCCCTGCACCCCGTCAGCCAATGGCAGCCGCATGGTGATGACGCTAGGGTGTTCCTTCGAGACGGGGCGCCTGCGCGGCCTTAATTCCCTGCAGGAATGCCGCCAACTCCTCTCGCCTCAGCAAGTCCGAGCCCTTACCCGCACCCCCTCTGCATCGTGGATTTGACGCGTAGGGCCGTAACCGTTACGCTCGCACCAACGCCTGCCGCCGATAGTAGGCAGCAACACTGAAGGAGGCAACACATGTTAACCACCACGGATAACGAATACCTAGTGCGAGTGGGCCCCGGCACCCCGATGGGGACCCTGCTGCGGCGGTTCTGGATGCCGGCGATTATCAGCACCGAGCTGGCGGAGCCCGACTGCGCGCCGGTGCGGGTGAAGATCCTCTGCGAAGAACTGGTGGCTTGGCGCAACACCGACGGCAGCGTCGGCTTGATGCAGAACGCCTGCCCGCACCGCGGCGCATCCCTGTTCTTTGGCCGCAACGAGGAGAATGGCCTGCGCTGCGTGTACCACGGCTGGAAGTTCGATACTGAGGGTCAGTGCGTCGACATGCCGAACGAGCCAGCCGAGAGCAACTTTAAGCACAAGATCAAGGTTGCCGCCTACCCGACCGAAGAGGCCGGCGGCGTCATTTGGGCGTACATGGGCCCGCTGGAGCACAAGCCGGTGCTGCCGCGCCCCGAGTGGACGCTGGTTCCCCCGGAGCAGCGGGTGGTGAGCAAGTACCATCAGGAGAACAACTGGGTGCAGGGCCTCGAGGGCGGCATCGACTCGAGCCACGTGGGCTTCTTGCACAGCACCGTCGCCTCGCACCGCGGCGACTACACCGGGGCCAGCTTCATGGGCCTGGTGGCGCGCGACAACGCCCCCGAGTTCCGGGTGGCCACCACCGACTTCGGCCTGCTGATCGGCGCGCGCCGCAAGATTGACGACGCCAGCGACTACTGGCGGGTAACGCCGTACACGCTGCCGTTCTACACGGTCATCCCCAACGGCCCCAACCAGGAGTCTCACTTCAGCGGCCACGGTTGGGTGCCGATGGACGACGAGAACGTCTGGCTGCTGAGCTATTCGTGGTCGCCCACCCAGCCGATGAGCGACTTCGGCGAGAAGCCTGGACACCCCGCACACTACACGCCGATGCAGCCGGGCACCCGCAAGCCGCGCCAGAGCCGCGACAACGACTATGAGATTGACCGCGAAGACCAGAAGCACAAGACCTACACCGGCATCAACAACGGCTCGATGCAGGACCGTGCCATTCAGGAGACCATGGGGGCCATTTTCGACCGCACCAAGGAGCACCTGGGTAGCGCAGATACCGCCATCATCATGATGCGCCGCACGCTGATGAAGCTTTCCCGTGACCTCGAGAGCGGCGTGGAGCCGTACGCTGCTGCCCACGGCGAGCTGCTGACCGTGCGCTCGGCGGGCTTCATCGCCCCCGCGGGCGTGTCATTCGTCGAGGCCAGCGAGCCGATCGTTCGCCAGAACCGCTAAGCCCTTTCGGCTATGTTCAAGAGGAGGCGTCCCACCGGACGCCTCCTCTGCTATTCTGTGCCAACACTCACCCAGGAGCCATCACCATGCGCGTCGCTTTTATGGAGCCGCTGAACCCACCCGCCGACAGCATCGGCAAGCAATGGATGGGCGCTCACACCATGCTGGTGCCCAAGGCCGCCAGCGAGGCCCCCGAGGGCCTGGCAAGCGCCGAGGCCGTGGTGTGGTCGAGCTGGCCGGTGGACCGCGCGTTCATCGACGCCCTGCCGAATCTCAAGTTCATGCAACGCATCGGCCTGTTCCGGGCCAAGGGCGACTATACGGCAGCGCTCGGCCGCAACATCCCGCTGTCGGTGTTCCCGCATGGCACCTCGCTGCGAGTGGCAGAACACACCCTGGCGCTGATCCTCGGGCTGGCGCGCGGACTGCTGGCGTCGCACGCCGCCGTGGTAAACGGCGACAACCCCGCGGCGATGACCCCCGAGGTCCGCAATGGGCGGACGCCGACGGTGAACTGGGCGCGGGTGCCCGGCCTACAGACGCTGCAGCACAAAACGGTGGGCATTATGGGCTTCGGCGAAATCGGCGCGGTGCTGGCCCGCATGCTGGCGCCGCACCAGTGCCGGGTGTTGTACAACAAGCGCACGCCGCTCACACCCGCGCAGGAGGCGTACTACGGTGTCGAACACGCGACGGTGGAGGCACTGCTGCGAGAGTCGGACGTGGTGTGCGACCTGTTGCCGGTGCTGGATGCCACCCGAGGCTTCTTCAACGCCGCCACCTTCGGCATGATGAAGCCCACGGCGTTCTTCGTGAACCCCGGCCGGGGTCACAGCGTGGATGAGGCCGACTTTCTGAAGATGATGGCCGACCGCCGCATTGCTGGGGCGGGCCTCGACGTGTTCTGGCTGGAGCCGCTGCCCAAGGACCACCCGGTGACCAAGCTCTCGAACGTTCTGCTGACTCCGCACACCGCGGGCGGCACGCCTCAGGGCCAGGTGAACGGCCAGGCCGGCTGGGGCGACGTGTTCGAGAAGCTGACCGAGAACCTACGCCGGGTGCAGGCCGGCCAGCCGGTGCTGAGCCCGCTGACCGCCGCCATGCCGCTGCCGTAGGCACAGACGCGCACTATGCCCGTAAGGTCAGGGTTCATTGACCGTCAGGCTTCACATACACGTAGGAGAGCGCAGACCATAGAATCAAAAGTGTCGCCAGGAGTTAGCAAAGCCACCCCCGCCGATCGGGACCGGTGCATGGGCGCCATGCTGACCGCCTTCATTTCCGACCCCTTCATTCGCTGGATGTTTCCGGACGCACATCAGTAGCTGACCTACTTTGGGCAGGTGGGCAAGTTCTTCACCGGGCGCGCCTTCGACCACGCCGCCGCCTATCGCACCGAGGACTACCTGGCCGCAGCGCTGTGGCTGCCGCCCGGCATCAGCCCCGACGAGGAGGCGCTGGGCGAACTGATGTCCACGGCAGTAGACCCGGCGCTGCAGGAGGAGGTGTTCGCAGTCTTGGAGCAGGTGGGTGCCGGCCACCCTGAGGTGCCACACTGGTACCTGCCGGTCATCGGCGTGGATCCGACGCGCCAGGGGCAGGGTTACGGCTCGGCGCTGCTGGACCACTCGCTGCAGGCGGTTGATAGCGCGCATGACACGGCGTATCTGGAGTCCACCAACCCCCGCAACGTCTCGCTGTACGAGCGGTTCGGGTTCCAGGTGGTGGGCACCATCCAGACAGGGAGCTCGCCCACCATCACCCGCATGCTGCGAGCGCCGCGCTAGATCAAGCAGGCGTTCGCCGCTGCGCCAGTCTCGCTGCCGGGCACCATGCTCGCTACGTAGCAACGGCTGAGGCGACATATTGGAGAAGCTGATCGAGAACCTACGCCGAGTGCAGGTCGACCCGCCGGTGCTGAGCCCGCTGCCCGCCGCCGTGCCGCTGCCGTAGCGGGTGACCTGCCTCCGCTTCTGGAGTCCGGGAGGCCGGCACCGGGTGCAGCACGTTGTTGTAAGGAACACGCGGGTGGCGGAGGGGTGTCCCAAACTCCTCCCTTGAAGGGAGGAGTTTGAGGAGGAAGGACGCCCTGCGGATTGCCGCGCTCAACGCAGTGTGCACCCGCTGGCACCTGCGTATGGTTCCTGCGGGACTCTCGGTAAGCTGGCCATGGGCCAAACCTCCGTAAGGCGATGGCTAGATAAACTGGAGTACCGTGAAACCCTTGGCACTGGCAGCACCGACGGCTTGATATTCGACGGCGACGCCGCACTGCGTGACTTCCTGGCGGGCCCCGGCGCGGCGATTCCCGGCCGGCTGCTGTACGCCAAAGTGTGGGGGTCCCACAGCCACGGGACCCAGCTCCCGAGCAGCGACGTCGACTATTTGGCGGTGTACCAGCTCCCCACCCGCAGCGTACTGGGGCTGGATTCGTGGCCGGACACCGTGGACGGCAAGGGGCCGGACTTCAAATCCCACGAGATCGGCAAGTTCGCCCAACTGCTCATGAAGGGCAATCCCGGCGTGGTGGAAATGCTGTTCACTGAACGTATGCAAGTGACCAGTCCTGCCTGGGATGCCCTCCGAGCCAGGCGGTTGATGGCCCTTAACCAAGCCACTCTCGGGCAGTACCTGGGCTACTGTGACTCGCAACTCAGACGGCTGCGGAACGGCGCTCGCCTGCATACCAGCGGCGGTGCGTATAACACCAAATGGGGCTATCACCTGCTGCGTGTGGCGCTCAATGCCGAGCTTATCGCCAAGGGTCAGGAGCCGGTGGTCAGCGAGACCGGCGATCGGCTGGCGCACCTGATGCGGGTGCGCGCCGGCGAGTTCACGCCGGAGGAGATCGCTGCCCAGTACGAGGCGATTCGTACCCGCATCGACATAACTGGCGGCGACCTGCCCGAGACGGCGGACAAGGCGTCCCTCGAGCAGTGGCTCTGGGAACGGCGGCAGGCATATCCAGAGTAGGCCACCGTGCCCTGTTGCCTGAGCGCCGTCGAAGGCATCAGGCGGGTCGGATGCGACGGAGTGCCTAGGCGCCTCCCGTGCGTTCCTGGTCGCTTCAACAGGCTCAGCAAACAGAAACGCACGCACCAAATCCTGCCCGGGCCATACCCATCCGGTGTGCTACGATCCCCCGTAATGCGTATTCCTTCCGTCCTTGTCCCTGCGTTACTTCTTGCCACGCTCGCTTTAGCTAGTTGCGGCGCGCCGCCGTTGCTATCCGATGTCAGCGTTGCGCCGTCGGTGATCTCGCCCAATGGCGACCAGGTGGACGACGTGGCGAGCTTCGCCTACCGCCTGGGCGTGCCGGCCAAAGTCACCATCTACCTGGAGGACGCGCAGGGGAAGCAGTACGGCTTCCGTCAGGACCCGGTGGAGCGGCCTGCCGGCAAGTACGCGGCCACCTTCTACGGCTCGTTCGCACCCGATGCCAGCCGCGATGACCGGCGGGTATTGGCGTCGGGCGCGTATACGGTGGTGACCATTGCCGAAGCCGGCGGCCAGCAGATGAAGCAGACCAGCACCATTGAAGTGCGCGACGCCGCTACCAGCGCCCCCGAGGTCGCAGCGCTCTCGGCTGAGCCGGCGAGCTTCTCGCCCAATGGCGACGCCGAGGCCGACGAAACCACCATCCAATGGCGGTTGGGCAAGGCGGCCCGGGCTGAGATCACCGCCATCGACAAGGCCGGCCAGCGCTGGCTGGTGGAGCCCGAGAAGGAACTGAGCGCGGCCATGCACGCGGTGCGCTGGAACGGCCAGGCCGGCGGCCGCATCGCCCCCGACGGCGAGTACACCCTGCAGGTGCGGGCTTGGGATCAGGCCGGCAACGTGACCACCGCTACGGTGCCATTGCGGGTGGAGGGCGCCGGCACACCCAAGCTCGATATCACCGACGTGCTCATCACGCCCGCAGCGGTGCCGGTCGGCGGCGAACTCACGGTGACGGTAAAGCTGCGCAACAACGGCGACGCCGTGCTGAAGAGCTTGGGCCCTGCGCCGGGCACGCCGTATGATACCCAGAACAACTTCCTGCAGTTCCGCGGCGCCGACGGTCAGGCGCTGTTCTACGAGCAAGCAGGCTTCTGGCGCGTCGGCGTACAGTGGGAGCAGGCGGCGAGTCCCTACCCCATCCGCTGGGGCTGGGGCGATAAGCCGCTGCGTCCCGGCGAGGAGGTCACGGTGACCGGTACCATCAAGGTGCTGCAGACCCAGGTGACCCGCACCACCTTCTGGGTGAACGTGATTCAGGAGGGTGTGGGTTTTCCCAACGTGCCGGTGGGGCACAAGCGCGTCACCATCAGTTACTAGAACCACTATGGTCGACGTCTCCATCATCATCGTCAGCTATAACACCAAGGACCTCCTGCTGGGGTGCCTGGATTCGGTGTTCCTGACGCTCCAGCAGGCGACCGGCGCCGGCCGCATGTCGTTGGACGCGCGCTCGCTCAGCCGAGGGTACGAGGTCATCGTCGTGGATAACGCCTCGGCTGATGGCAGCGCCGCCGCGGTGCAGCAGCACTTTCCCGAGGCGCACCTCATCGACAATGAGTTTAACCGCGGATTCGCCGCGGCCAACAACCAGGCGCTGGCGGTGGCGCAAGGCCGCTATCTGCTGCTGCTGAACCCCGACACCGTGGTGAAAGACGGCGCTATTCCCGAACTGGTGCGGTTCATGGACAGGTTTCCCCGCTGCGGCATGGCGACCTGCAAGCTGCTGAACCTCGACGAGACGCAGCAGCACTCGGCCTTCAAGTTCCCCACCCTGTGGATGACGTTCCTGGACTTCTTCCCGCTGCACGGCCATCTGCTGAACTCACGCCTGAACGGCCGGTACAGGCTGAAGGACTACCGCCGCACCTTCGAGATCGACCACCCGCTGGGGGCCTGCATGATGGTGCGGCGCGAGGTGATCGAACGGGTGGGCGCGCTGAGTGAGGAGTACTTCATGTACTGCGAGGAGATCGACTGGTGCTTCCGCATCAAGCGGGATAACTGGCGGATCTATTGCGTGCCCACCGCCGAGATCTATCACTTAGGGGGGCAGAGCACCCGCCAGGTGGCCGATCGTATGTACGTGGAGCTGTTCCGGAGCCGCCTGACGCTGTTCCGCAAGTACTACAACCCCGTCTTTCAGGTGCTGTCGAAGCTGCTGATCGGCGCCGGCTTGTGGACGGAGTATGCCCGCTGGCTGGGAGCGTATCTGAAGGGTCAGGTGAGCGCCGAGCGTTTGCAAGGCAGGCGCCAGGCGCTGAAGCAGATCGTCGGCATGCTGTTGTCTACGTCGTGAAGGTTCCAGCTCGAAGCGCAGTTGATTCCACACCCTGGGGGGGAGGCGCTGGAGGAGGGTCGAACCTCTCGCTGATCCCCGGCATCTGGGTGCCCGCGGGCTTCCCCTCCCATCCAACCTCTCGCTGCCCGCGGGAGGAATTGGGCCGCCCACCCTTTGCCCGCTGACTCATGCCCACCATCACCGCAGCCGTCATCACCAGGAACGAGCAGGCGCACATCGCCGAGTGCCTCGCCACGCTGGCATGGGCCGACGAGCGCCTGGTGGTGGACTCGCTAAGCGATGACGCGACGGTGCACCTGGCTCAGGCAGCCGGGGCGCGCGTGGTGCTGCACGCTTTCGACACCTACGCCCGTCAGCGGAATTACACCCTGGATCAAGCCACCGGCGACTGGGTGTTCTTCGTGGATGCCGACGAGCGGGTACCACAGGCACTTGCCGAGGAAGTCCGGCGGACCGTCGAGGCGGCGGGAAGCGAGCAGGCCGGATACTGGGTCCCGCGGCACAACGAGATTCTGGGCCGGTGGGTGCGGCATGCGGGTTGGTGGCCCGATGCGCAACTCCGGCTGCTGCGCCATGGGCGCGCCCGGTATGATGAAGAGCGCGACCCGCACGAATTGGTGGCGTTGGACGGCGCCGAGGGCCACCTGATCCAGCACCTGCAGCACATCAACTACACCTCGATAGGGCAGCTGTTCAGCAAGCAAGACCGCTACGCCAAGCGCGAAGCCGCCATGTTGAGCCGGGAGGGCGTGAAACCGCTCCCCCATCGGTTCGTCACGTTGCCGGGCCGCGAGTTCATCCGGCGGTTTATCACGCTGGAGGGTTATAAAGAGGGACCGCTGGGGCTGCTGCTGGCTTGCGTGATGGCGTGGTACTGTTTTCGGGTGTATGTGCACCTTTGGCGGCTGGGCCGCTCAACTTAACATTCAGGACACTCTGTGGAACTAGGCATTATCGGTTTCTCGACCTCGGGCAAAACCACCATCTTCAATGCGCTTACCGGCGGCCATGCCGAGATCACCTCGTTCGGCCGCAGCGGGTTGGAGCACAACGTGGCCGTGGTGAAGGTGCCCGACCCCAGACTCGACGTGCTCGATACGCTGGTCAAGCCCAAGCGAACCGTACCCGCCGAGGTGCACTACCGTGACTTCGGCGGCTTCCCGGCCGACTTCGGCAGCACTGCCGGGCTCGGCGGACAGCTGCTGAACGCCGTCGGTGCGGTCGACGCCCTGATCCACGTGGTGCGGGCCTTCGAGAACCCGGCGGTGCCCCACCCATTGGGCAGCATCGACCCCGCCCGCGACATCGAGACCATGAACCTGGAGATGGCCTACTCCGACGCCGGCATTATCGAGCGGCGGCTCGAGCGCATCGCCAACAGCATGAAGTCGTCGCGCCCAGCCGAGCGCGAGGCTGCGGCGCGCGAGCAGGGGCTGATGCAGGCGCTGCACGCCAAGCTGGAGGCTGGCACTCCGGCGCGTGAAGTCCCGCTGGACCCCGAACAGAAGCAACTGCTGGCCAGCTTCAGCCTGCTCACTGCGAAGCCGCTGCTGGTGTTGCTGAACATCGGCGATGACCGCGCCGACCAAACCGCCGCCGCGGAGCAAGAGTACCAGCAGTACCGCCTGCTGCAAACCGATGTGCTGGCCGTATGCGGCAAACTCGAGATGGAGCTATCGCAGATGGAGCCGGCCGAAGCTGTGGAACTGCGGGAGGGCCTGGGCATGGCGGAACCGGGCCGTGACCGGGTCATCCGCGCCTCCTACGCGCTGCTTGGCTTCCAGTCGTTCTTCACCGTGGGGCCCGACGAGAACCGGGCGTGGACCATTCGCCGCGGAGAACTGGCACCACAAGCGGCCGGCAAGATTCACACCGACCTCGAGAAGGGCTTCATTCGCGCTGAGACGGTGGGCTACGAGCACCTCATTGCCGATGGGGGGTGGAACGAGGCGCGCAAGGCCGGCCATCTGCGCACCGAGGGCCGCACCTATGAGGTGCAGGACGGCGACGTCATGAACATTCTGTTCAGTAGATGATGACGGCGAAGGCCACCCGCCGTGGTGTGCTAGGATGGGCTAACGCTGTCATGCGTCAGGTGTAGCAATGTCAATGGACATGGACTTCCCCATCGACCTCGACGAAGTGCTGAACATCATCGACACCTCAGAGGTGGTGGTGGTGCGTTTCTCCACAATTGGGAAGCGCCTTCTCCTCGATTTTCGAACCAGCCACTCCGACCGTCCCATGGTGAAGGTTGTGCGCCGCGTGCGCTCCGCCGAGGAACGCTTTCGCGACCTGAAGCGCATGCGGCCTGGCTTGGTGCTCCCGGAACAGATCGTCTCCTTCCACTGGCCAAAGGAGGTGGCCGGGCTCGACCGTATGGGCGTGCTGAAGCGCATCATCGCCAAATGCGAAGCATCCGGCCACGCGGGCATGGAATCCGAATGCCGCAAGGTGCTGGTGGAGCTTCAGGGGTTGGAGCGGGCTGAGCTGATCAACGCCATCAAGGGCGAAGGCTACCAAGCTCTCTGGGAACGGGAACCCAAGGAGCGCTGATGCTTGGCTTCAACCGAGCGTGGCACGCGGCGCACCGAATGCCGAAGAGCCCGAGGCTCCCCGTGGACATCGCCTGGCATGGTGAACAGGCCGCTGCGTGTGGCTGTCGGGCCATGCCGCGCTGGCTTATGGCAGAACTCAAAGCGCAGCGCGGCTCGTGAGGTTGGCTCACGGCGCCATCGTGGCCAACTGGGTGCGGAGCGGAGACCGCGCGTGGTAACCCAGTCCGGCTCCAGCGAAGACCTGAAGTTCTGGATTGGGTTCTCGCTGGTCCCGGGTGTCGGCCCGTTCCGCATCAAGCTACTGCTGCAGGCCTTCGGGTCGCTGCAGCGGGCCTGGGAGGCTACCGCGGTCGAGTTGAGCGATGCCGGCATCGACAGCCGGACCATCACGTCCTTCGATCGTCGGAGGAATGCGCTGGACCTCGATGCTGAACTGGCAAAACTGGACACTCAGGGTGTCCGAGCCCTGTGCTGGGACGACGCAGGCTACCCGCAACTGCTGCGCGAGATCGATGACCCACCACCCGTGTTGTACGTGCGCGGCCAACTGCGGCCCGAGGATCGCACGGCGGTCGCGGTGGTGGGGACCCGCAAGGCAGCGTCTATGGCCGGGAGGTGGCGACACGGCTGGTGGGCGATTTGGCCCGGCATGGTGTCATCGTGGTAAGCGGTTTGACTCGCGGCATCGACACTGCGGCACATAAGACCGCGATCGACGCGGGAGGGCGCACCATTGCCGTGCTGGCTTGCGGGCTCGATATTGTGTACCCCGCCGAGAACGCAGCACTGGCGCGCGAGGTGGTACGGCATGGGGCCCTCGTGAGCGAGCATCCGCTGGGCTTGAAGCCGGACTCGTCACACTTTCCCCGGCGCAATCGCATTATGAGTGGGTTGAGCCTGAGTGTTCTGGTGGTGGAGGCAGCGCTCGACTCTGGGTCGCACATCACCGTGCGTTGCGCGCTGGACCAAAATCGCGAGGTGCTCGCCGTTCCCGGCAGCATCTTCTCGCCTGGGAGTGCGGGTACCCATCACTGGATTCGCGAGGGCGTCAAGTTAGTAACCCGTGCCGAAGACATTCTGGAAGAATTGAACGTGGCGGCGATAGGCCAGCAGCTTGAGCTACAAGCCACCCTGCCGGCGACCGGCTCCGAGGCGGCCATTCTGCGTTACCTCTCGCAGGGGCCCGCGCACGTGGACGAGGTGCGGCGGCGGAGCGGCCTTTCCATCACCGACGTGAGCAGCGCCCTGACCATGATGGAACTCAAGGGTCTGGTACGGCATGTGGGCGGAATGAGTTATGTCAGCACACGATAACGACCATGTAGGGGTTCTGTGAACAACAAGTACTTGCTGTGGGGCGCTACGGTCACCCTGCTCATCGTCGCTGCCGCCACCGCTGGCTTCTTCTTCCGGCAGGGTCCCGCTAACTTCGCCTCGGGCACCACGCTCTCGATCATCAGTGGCGAGGTGCAGGTGCAGCAGACCGGGCAACTGCAGTACACCGTGGCCCGCGATGGTCAGACGCTGCAGGCCGGCGACCGGATTCGTACCAGCGGCACCGGCTTCGGCATGGTCACCTTCTTCGACGGCAGCACCACCACGCTGGCCCCCGCCACTGAGATGAGCGTGAGTTCGATGGTGTACCCGCGGGCTGGGATAGGCGGCGCTAGCGCGATAGCGTTGCAACTGCTGACCGGTGCTGCCTGGACGCGCGTCGCGCCACTGCCTGCCGCCTCATCGCGGTTTCAGATCGATACGCCCGCCGCAGTCATTCTGGTGCGCGGTACGCTGTTACTCACGGAGGTCGACGACACGGGGATTACCACCGTGCGGTGCTTTGAGGGCATCTCGACCGTGCGGGCGCTCAACCAAGAGGTCGAGCTGACAGCCAACACGCGCGTCACGGTGGAGCCCGGCCAGCCTCCGAAGCCGGTCACCCTGCAGCCGCCGCCCAACCAACGGATCGTGGTTCATTCCAGTCCTCAGGTGTGGGCGCGCCTGGTCGAACCTGGCGGGCGCACCGCGGGGTTTGCGGCGCCGGGCATTCAAGTGAACCAGCTTCCTGAGAGCGTCGTGG
>SHYE01000038.1 GCA_009692935.1 Dehalococcoidia bacterium
ATTCCGGCCATGACCACTCAATGGTCGAAGCGATCCCACCACGTCCCGAGTCAACCTCATCACAGTGCCAGAGGGCGCTCGACATCTCGGGTATTACCCCCGGCGGCAGATGCCAGTAACTTGCTACAGAATCTCCCCGTCGGCCGCCAGCACCGGGAACTCCGGCCGTCGCACTGCCGAGGGATACTTGAGCCCGGTGCCGGTGTTCAGCAACAGCACCCGGTCGGCTGTCTTCAACACGCCACGGCGCACCAGATCCGGCAGCACCGCCACGTTGGCAGCCCCCTCGGGACAGATGAACGCACCCTCGACCCGCGCCGTCCGTTCCATGGCCGCCAGAATCGCCTCATCATCCGCGGCGATGGCGTAACCGTCGGTCTCCTTGATGGCCCGCAGCACCAGAAAGTCGCCGAGCGCTTTCGGCACCCGCAGACCGCTGGCCACTGTCGCGGCGCCGTCCCAGAACACCGACTCGTGCTCACCCGCGTCAAATGCCCGCACCAGCGGCGCGCAACCGGCAGCTTGCACCGCAATCAGCTTGGGCCGCCTCGCCCCTATCCAACCCAGGGCCTCCAGTTCGTTGAAGGCCTTCCACATGCCGATTAGGCCGACACCGCCCCCAGCTGGATACAGCACGGCGTCGGGCAGATCCCATCTATACTGTTCGGCGATCTCGTACCCCATCGTCTTCTTGCCCTCGATCCGGTAGGGCTCTTTCAGCGTGGAGGCATCGAACCAGCCGTGACGCTGCACGCCCTTGCCCACAATGCGCCCAGCGTCCGAGATGAGCCCCCGCACCAGGTGCACGTTGCCCCCGGTGATGTGCGCCTCCAGCATGTTGATCTCCGGGGTGTCGGCCGGCATCACCACCGTGAAGTCGATACCCGCCCGGCTGCAGTACGCCGCCCAGGCACCGCCGGCGTTCCCGGCTGTGGGCATGGCCACCCGGGTGATGCCCAGTTCCTTGGCCTTCGACACCCCAGCCGCCGCACCACGGCTCTTGAAGGTTCCAGTGGGATTCAGCCCCTCGTCCTTCATCCGCAGCTCCGGCAGACCCACCTCGGCCCCCAGCTTCGGCAACGGCACGATCGGGGTGAATCCCTCGCCAAGACTCACCAGGTTAGTGCGGTCATTGAGCGGCAACACCTCCCAGTAACGCCACATGTCGGCGGGGCGTCCAACGAGGCTGGCTGGCGTAAACCCTCCGGCCTCGATGCCTACGAGGTCGTAGTCGACCAATAGTGGCGAGCCGCAGTCGCAAAGGTTGCGCACAAGGTTAGTGTTGTAGGTGGCGCTGCACTTAGGGCAGCGAAGGTATGTGGGATATCCCATGCGCAAGTAGCTCCGATGATGTGACTAGCACCTAGTCTACCCTTCACCGTGTACTGTCGACGCAGGTGAGCCTAGATCCAGGACTCCTGCTGCACTCTAACGGAGGGTCTCCCGCACCCATCGGACGCGACGGACTCCCAGCGCTTGGCCTGTTCGCCGGAAGTACTGCTTGCAGGTCCCTCCCACAGCAACCACCTGCCAGCGACGAGGTTTGGTGGGTTCACGGTGCATCGCTCATACCCGATTCACGCTGGCAGCCGTCGTGTTCCACCGCAGTATCGCAGCGTCGATCGGCGGCGAACTCAGCACCAGGTGGCCGTCCTCAGCCATCAGCTGCTGCTGCAGGAATGCGCGTACACAACCTGCCCCGCCGAACCCTCAGCGACAAACAGCTGACCCCGCAGCGCAGCGATCGCCTCGTTCAGCGTCTCGTAGTTCCCCAACGGCATCGCCCCGCGCCGGAAGTTCATTGCCTGCACATTCACAGCGATGCCCAGCCGCTGGTGCACCACGTTGTACAGGTCCACCAAGACCGGCTCTGGGATCAACTCTTCGCCGTGGATCTGCTGAAACGGGCCCCGTAGCATCTGATCGCGCTGCCCGGTGCGCATAGCAATAATGCAGTGCTGCAGCGCATACGCCGCCAACTTGTCCACGAATCCGCCGACCTCCGGCACGTTGTAGATGACATGACTACACAGCACCACGTCGGCCGGAGCCACATCGGCGGTTTGCCAGTCGGCTCCCGCTACCGTTAGGTTGGCAACCTGCTGTTCGGCAGCGTCTGCAGCCATGAAGTCTCGTATCGCTTGCGACGGCTCCACCGCCGTCACGTGCTCCACCCGCCTCGACAGGGGCAGCACGTGCCGCCCCATGCCGACCCCCACGTCCAGCAAGGTTAAGTTGATGGTCACCTGCGCTACCACCAAATCGAAGATAGGGTCTTCCTGCCCAGCGCGCCGCTGCACCGACCGCCGGAACCTGCCGGCTCGTTCCTCCCAGAACGCTGGCGGGTCGATGTCGGCGGCCCTCCGTAATCGCGTGGCCTGCGCCTCGCGCTCAGCCACCATGGTGTTCCAGCGTTAAGTGAAGTCGGACAGAGGTGTCGGAGCCATAGTGTCTGCATTTACGGCGCACGCGTCGCCTCCAAAAGCCCAAGTGACGCCCCTGGTGCGCCGCCACCCAGGTCGTTACCCCACGCGAGGCTAATGCGTCACCCATAAACGCTTCTCGCCGTTGAACGCCACCGGTGTTAGGATGGCTGCTACGCGTTAACGCGGACTACACACGGAGGTACTGACCAGATGCCCCTTGCAACCAAAATACCCATCGACTTGAGCGGCGGCTTACAGTCCGTCTCCAGCCACAACCAGTGGATGGAACACTGGAAGCTCCCCATTCACACTGGCTACTACATCGAGGACCTCCGCACGATGAACCTCGGTTGGTGGGAAGAACGCAAGTGCCAGGCAGCGTTTCTGCAGCTCTCGGGCCAAGAAGGCGTCTGCGAATCCCGAGTAGTGGAGATCGCCCCAGGCGAGTCTCTGCCACCGGTAAAGTTTGGTCTCGACGAGATCGTCTACGTGCTCCAGGGCCAGGGCGTGACCACCGTGGGCGCCAGCGCCGGCAGTGGCAAGACCTTCGAGTGGCAGGTTCGCAGCATGTTCCTGATCCCGGCGAACACCACCCATACCATCAGCAACGTCTCGGGCACCACCCCGGCCCGCCTGCTCACCTACAACTTTCTGCCGATGGCGATGGCAGCCATCCCTGACCCGGACTTCTTTTTCAACAACCCCATCCTCGATCCCAACGCTGCCGTGCTGGGCGACGATCGCTTCTCCCAAGCAAAGGCCGTCCCCGGCGCACGCGGCCGCTCTTCGTGGGTTGGCAACTTCTTCCCCGATATGGCCGCCTGGGACCGGCTAGACCCGCTGCGGGAGCGCGGCGCGGGCGGCCGCTCGGTGTCGGTCGAATTCCCCAACTCGCCGCACCATTGCCACATGTCGGTGTTCCCCTCCCGCACGTACAAGCGGGCACACCGCCACGGGCCGGGCTTCGTCATCGTCATCCCCGGCGGCGAAGGCTTCTCGGTAATGTGGCAAGAGGGGCAGGAAGACAACAAGGTGTACGTGCCCTGGCACGAAGCCAGTTGCTTTGTTCCTCCCAACAAGTGGTTCCATCAGCACTTCAATGTCGGCGCTAACCACGGACGCTATCTGGCCTTCCACCCACCTATCGCCTTCTCCGGCTTCGAGCGGGTGGACCGTGCCAGTGACGAGATTCCCTATACGGAAGAGGATCCCGCGATTCGGGCCCGGTTCGCAGAGGAACTCGGAAAGCGCGGTCTGACCCCCGCGATGCCAGACGAGGCCTACAAGAACCCGAACTACGAGTGGGTCTACAAGGAGGAGGGCGGCGCCAATTAGTAGGGCCGTTCGCACCAGCGCCTCAGTCGCCAGATGGGCTGAGGCGCTGGCATGTCCGCCACAACCTCTCCGCGGAGTCTCCCCATGCACGGTGACCATGATGACCTGCTCTACGGCGTCGACGATCCTTCGGACGACTCCGATATCGAGGGCCTTGAGCGCTTCACCATTCGCAGCGTCGGCATCGATATTGGCTCGTCCACATCACACCTAGTGTTCTCCCGGCTAACCCTGCGCCGAGCTGGATCGGCGCTGTCCGGGCGCTTTGAGGTCTCCAAGCGCGAGGCGCTGTACCGCTCTCCGATCACCCTCACCCCTTACGCCTCGGGCACCCTCATGGACACCGATGCCCTCCGCGACTTCTTTGGGCGCGCCTACGCTGAAGCCGGTATGACACCAGACGACGTCGACACCGGCGCAGTCGTCATCACCGGCGAAGCGCTGATGAAGGAGAATGCACAGCCCATCCTCGCCTTGTTCGCGAAGGAGTCAGGCAAGTTCATCTGCGCGTCCGCGGGTCCCAATCACGAGACGCTGTTGGCGGCCTACGGCTCGGGTGCAGTGAACCTCTCGCGCCTAGGCCACGAGACTGTGCTCAACGTCGACGTTGGTGGCGGCACCTCGAAGCTCGCGCTAGTCGAGGACGGCGTGGTCACCGAAACGGCATCGCTCAGCGTCGGAGCTCGCCTAGTGGCTTTCGACGAATCCGGCCGGATCACTCGCCTGGAAGTGCCGGGGCGCGTACTGCTCCATACATTGGGGTACCCCGTCGAAGTGGGCGATGTACTGCCGGCGGTGGCCCAACAGGCCCTTGCCGACCGTATGGCCGACCTTCTGCTCGAGGGCCTTGGAGGCGGCGACGTTTCTCCCGGCGGACTCGACCTGTTTATCACCGATACGCTGAGTCAGAACGGCAAGCCTTTCTTCGGGGCAAGCCACATCGTGTTTTCGGGCGGCGTGTCCGAGTATGTCTATGGCAAGAGCACCCAGGGTTACGGCGACGTAGGACCATTGCTGGGAGCGGCCATCCAGGCTCGGATCACCCAGACGCCAATTCCGCACTTCTTGCAACTGCCCGATGAGGGCATCCGCGCCACCGTGATTGGCGCCGGCGAGTACACGGTACAGGCCTCCAGCAGCACCAGTTTCATCTCGCCCGATGCGCCGTTGCCCGCCTTCGCACTGAAGGTAATCCGGCCTCAGCCCAGAGATGGCGAGCCCTTTGAGGCTGCGGTGAGGCGTGCCCTGGCAAAGTTCGACGCCGACACGTTCAGTGCGGGACATGCATTGGCGCTGGACGTTCCTTTGCCAGCGACCTACCAGTCCCTGCGCGCGCTGACTGGTCACGTTATGGCGACGCTGTCGGGTAGCGACCCAGCACTGCCGCTCTATCTGATCCTTGACCAAGACGTCGCGAAACTCGCGGGGAACTTGCTGCGCGACGAAGAGCACATTGGTCGGCCCATGGTCGTCGTCGATGGCATTGATGTCGGCGACCTCGACTACATTGACGTCGGTAAGCCGTTCGCTGGAGGCTCCTCGGAGGTGATTCCAGTAACGGTGAAGTCGTTGTTGTTTCCCCGGCGTCACTTTCGTGATCGGTAGCTCGTTGGATGTGACTACAGACATCAGCGCTAGCTGGTAGCGGTCGTTATTGACATCCTTCGGTTGTTTGATAGGCTAATCCAATGCTCGTCGCGCCCCGACACGGGGCTGATATCCAGAGCATGGTAGTTCGGAGGAGGAGCATGATGAATCGAACAACACTGGCAGCGATCGCCCTGTCGGCGGCGGCCTTTACCGCATGCGCACCGAGCCAGTCGGCCCCCCAGTCGGGGTCTGGAGGCGGCGACGGCAAGTCCAAGTACGGCGGACAGGTCAACGTCCGTATCCCCGTCGATATGTTCGACTTCGACATGAGTTACGTTGGCAAGTCGGCCCCCAACAGCTACGGGCAGGCATTGGCCTACGACAGCCTGCTGGGCTTCAAGAACGGCCCCGACGTCCCCTACGCCAGCCAAATCATCGAACCCAAACTGGCCGAAAAGTGGGAAGTGAGCGCCGATGCTCGCACCTACACCTTCAAGCTTCGATCCGGCGTCAAGTTTGCGAACCTCGAACCATTGAACGGGCGCGAGCTCACTTCGGCAGACGTCAAATGGAGCTACGAGTACGCCTCTCGTCAAGGCCAGTTCAAGGACAAGAAACTACCCCAAGGGCAATTCGACTCGATGTTCGAGGGCGTCGACAAGATCGAGGCGCCCGACCCACAGACGGTGGTGGTCACATTCAAAGCCCCGTTCGTGCCGTTCCTCACCTATGCAGCGTCAGACTATAACCCCGTGTACCCGCACGAGATTTATGACCAAGATGGTCACCTCAAGGACCGGATGATCGGCAGTGGCCCCTTCCAGCTCGACCCAGCGGGCAGCCAGAAGGGGTCCCGCTGGGTCTTTAAGAAGAATTCGACATACTGGGAGCCCGGCAAACCGTACCTTGATGAAGTGCGTTGGCTGGTAATCCCCGACGACTCCACCACGATGGCGGCCTTCCAGACCAAGCAGATCGACTTCATGAACACCGAGGCCTTTACCTACCGGGCGGCTCAAGACTTAGCGAAGTCCGCGCCGCAGGCCATCATCAAGGAGTACCAGCAGGCTGTTGGCTGGCACATCTACCTACAGGTGCTGCAGCCCCCATTCAACGACGCCCGCATCCGCAAAGCCTTCGCCATATCACTCGATCGTGATGAACTGAGCCAAGCCCTCAGCGGCACGAAGGGCATTTGGGCGCCCACCGGCGCCATGTACGGTTTGTTCACCGACGAAGAGGCCCGCCAGCTCCTGAAGTACGACCCGGCGGAAGCGAAGCGGCTGGTTGCTGAGGCCGGTTACCCGAATGGCATCGACATCACCTGGGAGTTCCCGGGACGAGCCTACGGCGACATCTATGTCACCGGCATCCAGCTTATGCAGGCGCAACTCAAGAAGGGTGGCATCAACATCACTTTGAAGAGCTTGGACAAAGACGCCTTCTCGGCTAAGCGCAAGCAAAAGGACTTCTCCGTACACATGGTAAGTTCGTCCTGTCTCGGTCTGAAGGAAGAGTTCGAGACCTTGCTGTACGGTTGTTACTTCAGCAAGGCCAAGGGTAACTACGCCGGTGTGAACGACGCAGACCTCGACCGCCTGCTGAATGCACAGCGGGCGGAAGTGAACCCCGAGAAGCGGCGCGAGCTGCTGCGCGACACTGTCCGCAAGCTCTCCAACGAGGCCTACGCAGTAAATACCTACTACGCATCCCAATGGCAGGCGTGGCAGCCGTACCTGAAGAACTACGCCTGGAGCGTTGCTGCGGCTGGCGTACCATTAACCAATAGTTGGATTGACCGATAGCGAATCGGCCGCGAACGAGGAAAGGGGAAGGGCCAGCGCTCTCCCCCTTTCCTCGTCTGCAGGTAATCATCCAAGCGCCTACTCTCTGTTCCCTGCGGGCCGTTGCTGCTAACATCACTCTCAGACCCAACCCCAAGGTGACCCCATGGCCGACGACGCCACGATCCTGCTCGACCAAGCCCTCCGCGACCTCGAAGCCGCTGCCGACGAACCGGCGGTGGAGGCGTGGCGCATCGCAGTACTCGGCCGCAACGGCAGCTTGAACGCCCTCATGAGTCGCATTGGCGCCATCCCCACGGACGAGCGTCGAGCGTTCGGTGCTGCCGCCAATCAGATGAAACAACAGATGGAAGCAGCCTTCGCCGAACGCAACGAGGCACTCCGCCGGGCATCGCTAGAGCGCGAAACGGCCCAAGCCATCGATGTGACGCTGCCTGGGCGCCCCCTCGCCATCGGCCACTACCATCCCACCACCCAGATCGTCCGGGAAATCAGCGGCATCTTCGAGCGCATGGGCTTCAGCGTGGTGGAGGGCCCCGAAGTGGAGTGGGACTACTACAACTTTGAGGCGCTCAATATCCCCAAGGACCACCCGGCCCGCGACATGTGGGACACCATCTGGGTCAGCCCCGAAGGCCCGCGCGCCGAGAAGCCAATGCTAATGCGCACCCACACCAGCCCCATGCAGGTGCGGGTGATGGAACAGACCGAGCCGCCCATCCGCGTGATTGTGCCGGGTCGCTGCTACCGATACGAGGCAACCGACGCCACGCACGAGAGCATGTTCTACCAGATCGAGGGTCTGGCGGTGGACGAGGGCATTGGCCTGGCCGACCTGAAAGGCACCCTGTACGAGTTCGCTCGTCAGATGTTCGGCGAGCAGCGCAAGGTCCGCTTTCGTTGCGATTACTTTCCCTTCGTCGAGCCCGGCGTCGACATGTCCATCGACTGCTTCAAGTGCGACGGTAAGGGCTGTCGCACCTGTAAGAACAGCGGCTGGATCGAGATTCTGGGCGCGGGCATGGTGCACCCCGAGGTGCTGCGGCGCGCCGGCTACGACCCCGACCGCTACACCGGCTTCGCCTTCGGTATGGGCCCCGAGCGCGTGGCCATGCTGCGCTATGGCATCGAGGACATCCGCCTGTTCTACGCCAACGACCTGCGCTTCCTGCGGCAGTTCTGACGCTTGATGGAAGGTGAATCCCCCTCTCCCTAACCCTCTCCCGCCGGGGGAGAGGGGACCAGAGTGCCCAGCCTAAGCCGCGGGTGCGCGGTATACGGCCCACCACAATGGTGAATGGGCCAACACGCTGCATGCATAATTCGCCGCCGGAGCATGCCGATCCTCCCTCCCCGCCGCGGGAGGGAGTTAGAGGGAGGGGGATCACCGTTTGATAGCCGCCCCGAGTCAGGAGCAAGCAAGCGCTACGGATTGACGCTCCGCACTTCCCACCCTACGCTACGTTCACTCACCCGCATTCTCGGAGGCGCAATGCCCAACCCACCACTTCGCATCGGTATCGTCGGCGCCTCGGTCAACCGCGGCTGGGGCTGGCGTAGCCACATCCCGGCCATCCTCGGCCTGCCCGAGTGCGAGCTGACCGCTATCTGCACCGCGCACCAGGAGACCGCTGACGAAGCCGCCAAGGCCACCGGCGCCAAGCACGCCTTCGCCGACTACCGCCAGATGGTGGCGCACTCCGACATCGAAGCCGTGGCCATCGCGGTGCGGGTGCCCTGGCATCGGGAGATCGCGTTAGCCGCCATGGCGGCGGGCAAGCACGTGTATTGCGAGTGGCCATTGGGCGTGAACCCCGGCGAGGTGGCCGAGATGACGGCGGCGGCGAAGGCGGCCGGCGTGTGCGCCATGCCCGGCATGCAGGGGCGGGTCGCGCCCTGGGTGCTTTACTTCCGCGAGCTCATCGAGCAGGGGTACGTGGGCCGGCTGCTGACGGTGAACGCTCGGCTGACCATGGGGCACCCCTACCAGCGCGCCGGCATCGCTTGGGCGGCCCAGCGGGCGGGCGGCAACCACATCCTCACCATCCAAACCGCCCACATGGTCGATATCGTGTCCTTCGCCTGCGGTGGGCTGACGACCGTCAGCTCGGTGGATAGCACTATGGTGCCGCAGTGGACCCTGCCCTCCGGCGAGACCACGGCCGTTGATGCACCCGACCAGGCGTCGATACGCGGCACGCTGGGCAATGGGGCCACGGTCAGCGCGCACTTCGCCTACGTGCCTCATCACGGCGCCGGCTGGCGGCTGGAGGCTTACGGCGACCAGGGCACGCTGGTGGCCACCTCGCCGGGGCCGGCCATGGTCATGCCCAACCGCATCCAGGGCGGCACCGCCGGCGACAAAGCGCTGCAAGACCGGCCGATACCCGAGAGCTTCAGCACCGTGCCCGCCACCGTGCCGTACGATTCCTCCGCCTACCACGTGGCGCACATGTACCAGCGGCTCGCGGCGGCGGTGCGGGAGGGCACGCCGCTGGACCCCAGCTTCGAGTCAGCGATGGAGCTGTACCGGCTGGTGGACACCCTGGAGCGCTCGTCGCAGCAGGGCGGCGCGGTGCTTCCGGTCAGCGGGTAGCTCATATGACGGCGTTCGTCACCATGCACTTGCCAGCGCGAGCTGACGTGCAGGCACCCGACGGCAGCGACGTGCGGTTGCTGCCGTCCACCGAACGCGGCAGCCTGGCCCACTTCAGCCTGCCGACCGGCCGCACCTCCATCGCCGTAGCCCACCGCACGGTGGAGGAGATCTGGTACGTACTCTCGGGCACCGGCGAGATGTGGCGGCTGCTGGCTGAGGCCGAGGAGGTGACGCCGCTGCAGCCGGGGACAGCTATCACCATCCCGGTGGGCGCCAGGTTCCAGTTCCGGGCCACCGGCGCCGAACCGTTGACCGCCGTCGCCATCACCATGCCGCCATGGCCGGGCATGCAAGAAGCCTATCCCGTGGAGGGTAAGTGGCCCGCTTCCGTTTAGGGCTCGCACTGCTAGTGGCAACCACGGCGTGCGTGGGAGCGCTCGGCATAGCTATGGCCGGCAGCTTGCCTACGCTGAACCAGCCCCAGCCAACGACAACCCGCTCAGAGCCCTCTCCCAGAGGGAGAGGGCAGGGTGAGGGCTCCGCCATCCACCCCACGCCCGCACGGACGACCGCCGCGGCTCCCAACCCAGCGGCAACCGTCCCGGTGTCGGACGAAGAGGTGCTGCACGGCGATCCCGAGCGCCTCTGGGTGTCGCTCGCGATCAACGTCGGCGCCGGCTCCGAGCCCGCCATGAGCATGCTCGACACGCTGCGGGGCAGGCGGTACAGCCCTTCCTTCTTCGTGATGGGTTGGTGGGCCGAACGCCGCCCCGACGTGCTGGCCGCCATCGCGGCTGGTGGCCATGAGATCGCCAGCCACGGGCACTCGGTGTTCGACCTGACCAAGGTGTCGGACGAAGCAGTGGTGGCCGACCTGGAGGCCGCCGAGCAGGTGATCGCCGCCGTCACCGGCCGCAGCACCCGGCCGCTGTGGAGCCCGTCGGCGGGCTATCGCGATGCCCGGGTGCGCCGGGTCGCCGCCGAGCTGGGCTACCGCCCCATCATCTGGACGCTGGATAGCGGCGACTGGACCCGCACCGCCACCGCCGACAGCGTGTACGAGCGGGTGATGACCCGCACCGGCAACGGCTCAATCGTGGTGCTGCACTTCGATAGCCCGACCACGGTGCACTCCACCGCGGTCGCCCTGCCGCGCATCATCGACGAGCTACGGGGCGCAGGCTACCGGCTGGTGAACATCACCGAGATGGTGACGGGCGAGTTGACAGTCAACGGAGGGTAGCCGCTACGGGGTGTCAGCCCGAGCCGGAGGCGAGGCGTCTTTCGTACCCGGGCGCTGACGACGTGCGGGGTCAAAGAGATGCCTCGTGGCTTCGGCATGACATCCGGCCGACACTCGCGCCTCAACGCTCATTTTGTCCGCCTCGCGGCATCCCGCGCTCACCCAGGTGCCGTACAATACCCATCACAGCGAAAAGTGGAGGTCGGCCCATGGCCTGGAACGGTTGGAAGGTCATCGACATGGACTCGCACATTGTCGAGCGGCCGGCCGAGATGTACGAACCTCACATCGACAGCGAGTACGCCGAGAAGTTCGGCCGCCTGAAGAAAGCACTGGAGGAGAACGTGCGCAAGGGCCTGCCGCCCTCGGTCGCCTCCAGCCGCACCGCCGTGGTGGCGCCGATCATCTCCGACGACACGCTGGGCGAGCCCGACTCCTTTGGCCATGTGCCGCGCGAGTTCATCCTGAACCCCGGTGGCGGTGGCCGAAAGAACTTCGGACGGCCCGACCGCCCCGACCTCCCCCGCATTCGCCCCGAGGTGAACACCGACCCAATGGCGCGGCTCGAAGACATGGACGCCTCGTATATCGACGTCGACGTGATCTACCCCACCCACGTCTCCAGCTACTGCGCGCTGAACGACGTCGGCTTTGAGAGCGCACTCTACCGCGCCTACCACCGCTGGATCAGCGACTATTGCGCGCAAGCCCCTTCCCGCCTCAAGTGGACGGTGGTGCCCAACATGCGCGACTCGCAGGCCGCCGTGAAGGAAGTCCGCCACTGGGCCGCCAAGGACCCGAACCTGGTGGGCATCTACATGCCGCCCAACGGCCCCAACAACATGCTGCTCGACGACCTGACGCTGCACCCGCTCTACGCGGTGGCGCAGGAGTTGGACCTGCCGCTATTGATCCACGGCGGCACCGCGCGCCCGCCGTTCCAGCCCGGCACCTTCGACCTGCGCGGCGCGTGGTTCTTGCAACACTCGCTCAGCAATCCATGGGCCGGCATGGCGGCGATGGGCGCGCTCATTGGCGGCGGCATCTTCGAGCGCTTTCCCAAGCTACGCGCCGGCGTGCTGGAGACCGCGGCAGGCTGGCTGCCCGCTATCCTCGACCGCTACGACGCCCACTACGCGCTCTCGCCAGGCCACACGCCGGTGCTGAAGCACGTGCCCAGCGAGGTGGTGAAGCACGGCGGTTGCTACTTCCACGGCGTTGATACCTGGGAGAAGTCCATCGAGTACGTGGTACAGCAGGTGGGCGAAGATGTGCTGCTGTTCGCCACCGACTGGCCCCACGGCGACACTGCTTGGCCCGAGGCAGTGCAGCAGGTGGTGGAGTGGCCGAACCTGACCGACAGCGCCAAGCAGAAGATTCTGGGCGGTAACGCCATGCGGCTCTGCCCGCGACTCGCATAACCACAAGGAGCACCCGTGAAGCACAAGATCGCACTCATCCCCGGCGACGGCATCGGCAAGGAGGTCGTCCCCGAGGGCGTCCGGGTGCTGGAGGCCGCCGGCCGCAAGTTCGGCTTCGAGTTCGAGTGGACGGACTTCGACTGGAACTGCGAGCTGTATGCCAAGACCGGTCGTATGATGCCCGAAGACGGCCTGGACCAGCTCAAGCCCTACGACGGCATCTTCCTGGGCGCGGTCGGCTACCCCGGGGTGCCCGACCACATCTCGTTGTGGGGACTGCTGATCCCCATCCGCCGCTCGTTCCACCAGTACGTGAATGTGCGGCCAGCCCGGCTGCTGCCCGGCACCAAGGGCCCGCTGGCGAACCGCGGCCCGGCCGACATCGACATGGTGATTGTGCGGGAGAACAACGAGGGCGAGTACTCTACCATCGGCGGCCGGATGTACGACGACATGCCCGAGGGCATGGCGCTACAGGTGAACGTGTTCACCAAGAAAGGCGTCGACCGGGTGATGAAGTACGCCTTCGAACTGGCGATGAAGCGCCGCAAGAAGGTGACCTCGGCCACCAAGTCCAACGGCATCGTCTACACCCTGCCGTTCTGGGACGAGCGGTTCGCCGAGGTGAAGAAAGGCTACCCCGACGTTACCACCGACCAATACCACATCGACATTCTGGCCGCCCACTTCGTGCAGCATCCCGATTGGTTCGACGTGGTGGTGGGCAGCAACCTGTTCGCCGATATCCTCTCGGACCTCAGCGCCGCGGTGGCCGGCTCCATCGGCATCGCGCCCGCCGCCAATATCAACCCCGAGCGCGACTATCCCTCGATGTTCGAGCCGGTGCACGGCAGCGCGCCCGACATCGCCGGTAAGAGCCTCGCCAACCCCATCGCCCAAATCTGGACCGGAGCGATGATGCTGGAGCACCTGGGCCACCAAGACGCTGCCGACGCCATCGTGCGCGCCATCGAGAAGGTGGTGGCCGAGGGCAGCGCCGTCACCCGCGACCTCGGCGGCAAGGCCAGTACCCAGGAGGCAGGCAGGGCGGTGGAGGCAGCGCTGTAGCGTTAGCTGTTGCCTGAGCGCCGTCGAAGGCACCAGCGGCGGGGCGCTATAGCGCCCTCGGGAGAACACCACCCGTCATGCTGAGACACGAAGCATCCCCCGTGCCGCGAGCGCAGCCAGGTCAGCGAGGAGGGTCACGCCGCCAGCCTTCGGTCCGGGCGTGATCCTGGCCGATAGCTGGCCGGGGGATGCTTCGGTGAAGGCTCAGCATGACAAATGGGGAAGGCGCAGCTGTTGCCTGAGCGCCGTCGAAGGCATCAGCGGGGGTAGCCGGCAGCCTTTGCG
>SHYE01000039.1 GCA_009692935.1 Dehalococcoidia bacterium
AGTGAGGTGGGTACCGCCATCGACGGTATTGATGCAATTGGCGAAGCTGTACACACCCTCGGTATAGCCATCGTTGTACTGAATAGCCACCTCTACCATTGCGCCGGGCGTCTCTTTGGTGATGTAGATGGGCTTGGGGTAAATGGTATTGCGATTGTGATTCAGATGGCGCACAAAGCTGGCCACGCCACCCTCGAAGTAGAAGGTCTGGTCCAGGTCGCCACGCTCGTCCACCATCCGCAACGTGAGTCCCGCGTTGAGATAGGCCATCTCCCGGAAGCGGGTGAGCAAGATCTCGGCGTCCATCTCCGCATCCTTGAAGATCTCGGCGTCGGGGAAAAAGGTGACCATGGTGCCGGTATTGGTCGACTCACCCACCACCTTGAGGTCGCCCTGAGGCTTGCCGCGGGCGTACTCCTGCCGGTACACCTTGCCGTTACGGCTCACCTCCACCACGGTCCATTCGGAAAGGGCATTCACCACTGAAGCGCCCACGCCGTGCAGACCGCCCGAGACCTTGTAGCCGCCGCCGCCGAACTTACCGCCGGCGTGCAGCACCGTCATTACCGTCTCGAGCGCCGATAAGCCGGTGGTGGCATGCTTATCCACCGGGATGCCGCGGCCGTTGTCTTGCACGCTGACCGAGCCGTCCTGGTGAATGACGATGTCGACATGGGTGCAGTAGCCGGCCATGGCCTCATCAACGCTATTGTCCACCACTTCGTAGACCAGGTGATGCAGGCCGCGCACGTCGGTGCTGCCAATGTACATGCCCGGCCGGCGGCGTACCGCCTCGAGACCCTCAAGAACCTGAATGTCCTTGGCGGAGTAGCTGTCATCTTTACCGGGATTCAGTCGTGTTGCCATTCGTAGGTACGCCCCTTAACTGAGTGATTGAGCACCGCTGCTCTGCGCCACAGCGAAGGAACGCCGTTGCCAGAAGAACAGCATGGCGGCCACAGCGAGGCCGGAGGAGATGTATGCGTGTGCGACGATGACCGCTATCAACCCCGCTGGGTGCCCTACCAACAGGCGCCAGACCACCGGGACCCCTATGGTGATCACGAAGCTTAGGGCGATGAACCCCAGCGTACTCCAGAAATGACGGAACACCACCCGGGCGCTGAGGATGGCTGCTGGCACAGGCCAAGCGCCGTTCAACACCAGAGCCTCCTCTAAGAACGCTGCGTAGAAGGCTGCCAGCATGAAGGCCGCCATCAGCAGCGTTCCGAGCAGCGACGCCATGACCGGCGCCAACCCTCCGATGAAGCTGACCAGCCAGATGAGTACCAGCGATACCGGTATGCCGACGAATACCAACATGCCATACAGCGCCAGCAGCCTGCCGAAGGTCTGCCCGCTGGCCTTCAGTAACCCGCCCGCGCCTGGTGGATTTCCGCGCACGCAACCCGCCAGCCCGGTGAGATAGACGCTTGCCAACGCTAGGCCGCCCGCCACCAGCACGCCCATTGCCCCAAACCATTCGGGCCACGAGGGGATGTCGGCTACCACCTGGCCTTGAATCTTTGGCACCATCGCCGTGACTGTGACCGCACTTGGCAGGTGCATGGTGAGCGCTGCCAGCAAGTTGACCTGCAGCCACTCGCTACGGTACTCGGCGATGCCCGCAGAAAGGCCGGCTCCCTGCTCGCCACCCCCGCTCGCAGGCACGGCCGAGGCGGCTTGGTTCAGCAGGGTATCGATGACCGTAGTGCTGGTGATGCCGGGCCCAAAAGCAAGCAGCAGGTCGAGCGCGATGGGGAGCAGCAATATCCACAGATGCCGGTTGAGAGAGACGAACCCTTCACTAAGGGTGTCGACAATTCCCGGAGGCTTCGGATTCAGCATCGTGCGTGTAGTTTACCACAGGCAGGCATGTGCAGGCACAGTTACGCGACAAAGGCCGGCCCCTCTGGGCCGGCCTTGAAAGGTCGGTTTATGCGCCTACTTGCTGGCGTTCAGCCGTTTCATCAAGCGCGACTTACGGCGCGCTGCGGCATTTCGGTGCATCAGGCCCTTGCTCACTGCCTTGTCGAGCTCGGAGATCGCTTTGACCACCACTGTGTCGGCGTTCTCGGCGTGTTGGGCCACGGCAGTCCGTGCTTGGGTGAGGAAGCTGCGGATAGCAGCCCGCATAGGCCGGTTATGGGCGCGCCGCTTAAGGCTTACTCGCCACTGCTTCAACGCCGTCTTTGTGTTCGCCAAATGATGCTCCTCTTCGTGTCCTGCAAGTGATCACATTACACCGTCGCGGGTGACCGGTCAATCAGCGCTCGAGCCCCGTAACAGCTCAGACTCGAGGTGGGCAGCGCAGAGCGGTGTGACGGCGGCGGCCTTCGGATGAGCGTTGGCCCTTCCCGCCCGCTCACCCAGGGGTCTCGAAGTGGGGGGGGCATCCCCACACCCCACTTGAGGGGACTCGCTGTCCCCTCAGCGCTCCCCTGCGGTGACGACTGACATCAGTTGCCGTGTGGGAGCGCTCCGTGGCTTAAGCCCGCAGGTCGTATAAGCCAACTCACCGACTCTGAAACCTTACCGAGCCCTGGGCTCAGCACCCCTGCACGATTAGCGTCGCCGACTCGCGCGCCGCGGCCCCTAGGGGATGACCAACTCCTGCCCGATCTGCAGCAGCGCGTCCTCGGTGATGCCGTTGGCGGCGGTGATGGCCCCCAGCGTGGTCCCGAACTGAAAGGCAATGCTCAGCAGTGTGTCGCCCGACTCCACGATGTAGCGGCGTCCGGGCCTGGGCGTGGCGGTCGGCGCCGGCGTCTGCGTAGGCGCCGCTGTTGCGGTGGGGACAGGGGATGCCGCGGCTGATGCGGTAGGGACCGGCGTCTCCCCTGCCGCCGGCGAGCCAGCCGTTGTGGTCCTTGCCGGGGTCGCCGAACCGGCGGTGCGGGGCGTCGAGGTGGCGACTGGTGGGGAGATCAGGGCGTAGGGGGTGCGGGTGGCCAGCGGCGCCAGCGCCAGCGGTTCAGGGCTGGGGAACTGTGGCCACGCCACCAGATGCCATACCGCCATCATCAGCGATACTGCGAACAACACGGCCGTCCCATGAAACACGGCCGAAGAGGGCATGATCGCGGCGGGTTCCATACACTTAGCGCACTGCTCTTGCCCGTGGTCGGGGCAGTAGAACCGAGCGCAGCGGGTGCAACGGTGGGCGGCGGGGCGGGTGCAGGCGTAGCAGTGCATAATTTATGGGCAGGGCTCGCGAGGCGGGCCCGACCTCCGTATCATAGGAGCGTGCAGTTCCAGCCTGTCAACCTAACATTGAGTAAACATATCGCGGCGTGGCCGCTTGTCTTGACGTTCTTGCTCGCAATCGGTGCAACGGGCTGTGAGTCCGCGGCGCCGGAACCTGCCCGACCCTCGCCTGAGCCTGCGACGGCGACGCCTTTGCCCGCCACGATCACACCCACCGTCACGGCTACGCCCGAGCCAACGGCGACGGCCGAGCCAACAGCGACGCCTCGTCCGCCGACGCTACCGGTGGCGCCACCCAACGGGGCCGCAGTGCAGCGCTCGCCAACTGGCGTGGTGCGCGAGGTGGCCCGTGGCGCGCCGGATGATGCCCGCGTGGCGCTCACTTTCGACTGCGGGTCGGTCATGGGGCCCTCGGCCTCGATTCTCGACACGCTAAGGCGGTTTGGGCTGCGGGTGACCATTTTCATGACCGGTCAATATGCGGAGAAGTATCCAGACATGGTACGCCGCATGGTTGCCGAGGGGCACGAGATGGCGAACCATTCGGCAACTCACCCTGATTTCACCAAAATGACCGACCAGCAAATTCGCGACGAGCTGTTGTATACCGAAGAACTGGTGGTAGGCCTGACCGGCAAGAGCACCAAGCCCTGGATGCGCATGCCCTTTGGCGCTCGCAACGAACGGGTGTGGAATGTGGTCTCGGCTGAGGGCTACACCTCGGTGTTCTGGAGCCTGGATTCCGGCGACTGGTTGCCGGACGCAACCACGGCGGCGGTACGCAGCCGGGTGCTGGAGCGCACCACCAACGGCGGCATTGTGGTGCACCACTGCGCAGCAAATCAGACCGCCGAAGCGCTTCCGGCCATCATCGAGGGCCTGCAGGCGAAGGGGCACCGGATCGTCACCATCACTGAACTGCTTGGGCGGCCGGGATGAGTCGCCGCGTCGGCCTCGGCGCCGCCGTTGCCGCCGCGCTCTGGGCCGGCTGCACAGCCTCGCCGGTTGCTGTGTCACCAACCAGCGAGCCCGCTGCGCCGCCCACCCAAGCGGCCCCCACCGCCATGCCGACAGTGCTCCCGCTGGGCACGGTTCCCGCCATCACCATAACCCCGGTATTCCCGCCACCGGGCAGCACGCCCGAGCCGACTGCCACGCCGGCAGCCACGCCCGTGGTGCATGTGGTCAACGGCAACGACCTGCTGGCGCCGGTCAACAAGCGCAACAGCCTGCCCGCGAACTTTGCGCCGGGCGACCTGTCTGACGTGCCGGTGACCATGGCTGTGAGGGCCGGCATCCGCCTGCGCAGGGCGGCGCTCGAGGCTGTTCAAGCGATGGTTGCCGAGGCCCAGGCGCAAGGGCTGCAGCCGGTGGTCATCTCAGGCTTCCGGCCGTACCAGGAGCAGGAAGTGCTGTATCGTGGCTATGTCGCTCGTATGGGTGAAGAGCGTGCCTCACGCATCTCGGCGGTGCCAGGCCATAGCGAGCACCAAATGGGCACCACGATCGACTTCAGTTCTCCTTCGGCCGGGTACCAGCTGGAGGTGGCATTCGAGGCGACGCGCGAAGGCCGTTGGCTGTTGCAAAACGCCGTCCGATTCGGCTTCGTGCTCAGCTATCCCCGCGGTAAGGAGACGGTGACCGGTTACGCTTACGAACCGTGGCACTACCGTTACCTCGGCATCGAGACGGCAAGCGCAGTCAACGCCAGCGGGCTCACCCTCACGGAGTATCTGAACCAGCGTTGACCGGCTACTACCCCGACGGGCAACCTGGGTGCGTGTTCTGCGACATCGTGGCTGGGGTTGAGCCCTGCACCCGGCACTACGAGGATGACGAGACGCTGGTGTTCAGTAACGTTCTGACCTGGGCGCCGGTCATGCTGTTGGTCATTCCCAAGCGCCATGTTTCGCAGCAGGAGTTGTGGGCCAACGTGGCGCGCTACGCCGAGGTTGCCGTACACATGGGCCAGATTCACTGCCCGGAGGGCTTTCGCGTGCTATCCAACTTCGGTTTCGAGGGCGGCCAGAGTCAGCCCCACGGTCACCTGCACGTGTTGGGTGGCCGTTATCTGGGCCCCTACGTGAGCCTGTGAACCGCCGGCGCAAGCGGTTACCGATCGAGGGGCTTGGCGAACGCCTCACCCTCACGCTCACCGAGATGGGCCATAACGGCATGTGCCTGGCGCATCACGGCGAGATGGTAGTCTGGGTGAGCTTCGGCATCCCCGGCGAGACGGTGGTCGCCGAGGTGGCTGACCGCCACGCCCACCACATCGAGGCTCGGACCGTGGAGGTGCTCGCCGCAGCGCCGGATCGGGTGACGCCGCCCTGCCCGTACTATGGCGCATGCGGTGGGTGCCAGTATCAGCACATAGCTTACGACCGGCAACTGGAACTGAAGCAGCAGGTGGTGGCGGGGCAGCTCCGCCGTATTGGGCACTTCAAGGACCCGCCGGTGCGGCTGCCGCTGCCTTCGCCAGAGCAGTGGGGTTACCGCAATCACGCGCGGTTCACCGTTGGCCGCTTCGGCGACACGGGCTTCGTGCAACGCGGCACCCACCGGCTCATCCCCATAGACGAATGCCGGCTGATGCATCCCTGGATCAACCAGACGATCGCGGAACTACGCGGCCAGGTCGCCGAAACCCGCGCCCTCAATCTTCGCTTCGGCATCAACACCGGCGACTACCTGATTCAGCCGAAGCTCAAGAACGAAGCAGTGAGCATTCCTACGGGACAGCCCTCTTACCGGGAGAAGCTGCTGGGCCGCCCTTTCACCGTGGCCTCGCCCAGTTTCTTCCAGGTGAATACCCACCAGGCCGAGCGGATGATCGAACTGGTGCGCGGCTATCTGCGGGCAGCGAAGACCGACCTGCTGATTGATGCTTATGCCGGTGTTGGCACCTTCTCGGTGCTGCTGGCCGAGTCGGTGGGCCGGGTCATCGGGCTCGAGGAGTCGGCGTCTTCGGTGCGTGACGCGCGCGCGAACGGCGAAGGTATCGCCAACCTGGAGTTCCGCGAGGGGAAGGTGGAAGACGTGCTGCCAGGCCTCGGCCTGCAACCCGACGTGGTGCTGCTCGACCCGCCGCGCGCCGGTTGCCATCCGACCGTCATCCAGACGTTGATCGATCACCCTCCCAGGCAGCTTCTCTACGTGTCTTGCGACCCGGCCACGCTCGCCCGTGACTTGCGCCTGCTGGTCGATGGTGGCTTCACGCTCGACCTGGTGCAACCCGTCGACCTGTTCCCGCAGACCTATCACATCGAGTGCGTTTCGGTGCTGCGCTGGAGCGGGGTTCCCGCGATTTCGATGACCCCGACCGGTTTGAGCTAGTCGCTGAGGGGTGATCGATGACCCGCCGGCCCTAGGCCGACGACGCGCGGACCTCGTGCAGCGCCCCGCGTACCGTGCCCATGAGTTGCAGATGGGTGGCCTTGTCGGCGGCGGCGATGATGCCGCCCGCGCCGGCCACCCACTCGGAGCCATCCAAATCGGTCACCATGCACCCAGCTTGACGGCAAAGCACCACGCCCGCCGCGAAGTGGACGTCGCCGGGGGAATACGCCACGAATCCGGCGATGCGCCCGATGGCCAGAAACCCCATGGCCAGACCGGTGCCGAAGCTCCGCGGCAGGAAGTTCCGGCCGAAGTTCGGGTCCAGCGCTAAACTCAGCGTCTCGTTGGTATACCCCTCAGCGGGCGGTTTGGCGAAGTCCAATGCCACGATGTGGCTCTCTTTGGAGGGCTGAGTGGCGTAGTTTCCATCGTTTGACACCAGGTGAGTCGGTATCTCTGTCGAACCCTGGATAATGCTGCCGGTCAGTGGGTTCATCATCACCCCCAAAACCGGCCGCCCCTCATGCATCAGTGCGACGTTCACACAGAACAGAGGAATGCGGTAGCCGAAGTTCACGGTGCCGCACAGCGGGTCCACCAGCCAGTAGTAGTCTCTGCCGGGGCCACCCCTGACCCACCCGTATTCCTCGGCGAAGATGCCGACGGACGGGAACGCCTTGGAGAGCCGTTCGGTAATCTCAATCTCCGACCGGATGTCGGCGTCGGTGACGAAGTCGAGCGGCCCTTTGGCGGTATGAGTGAGGTCATGGCGGTAGTGCTTCAGAACCACCGCGGCGCCTGCTTTTGCCGCCTCCACCGCCCTGTTAAGGGTGGTTTGGGTGACCGTGACCACTAGCCCGGCACGCTCCCATCGGTGACCCGGGCCACGGAGCCGATGCCGGACACTGCCTCGAGCTTCGCCAGAATACGGGAGAGCTGGCTCATCCCTGTAATCTCCAGCGTGATCTGGAACGAGGCGGTGCCATCCGGTTGGGCTGACTGATACGTCTGCACAATGTTCACGCCCTCGCTCGACACGAGGGAGGCGATGTCACGCAGCAGCCCCACCCGGTCGATTGCGGTGATGCGGACCGGCACGGAGTAAAGGCCGCCGGTGCCGCCCCATTCGACTGAGACCAAGCGCTCCGGCTCGTCCTCGTGCAGAATGTTTGGGCAGTCTTTTCGGTGCACGGTGACGCCACGGGCCCGGGTGATGTAGCCGATGATATCGTCGCCCAGTACTGGATGGCAGCAGCTTCCAAGCCGAGTGAGCAGGTCACCCACCCCCATCACCCGCAGACCCTTGGCGGGCTGTTGCGAGGCGGGCTGGTTGGGCGCCGAAGGCAGTGTGATATCGCGATCGTCCACCGGATTCGAAAGCTTGGTGGCGATGGTTGCGCCGGTCAGGTCGCCCGTCCCCACGGCCTGATACAGGTCATCCACCGAGTCGTACTTCAGGAGCCGGGCGATTTCGGCGTCTTGCACCGTCAAGCCGTACTTCGCCAGTTCACGCTTCAGCAGCGTCTTGCCCTGCTCCACGCTCTCCGTTCGCTCTACCCGCCGGAACCAGGCCTTCACCTTCTCCCGGGCTTGGGCGGTGCGCACGTAGCCAAGGTCGGGGTTCAGCCAGTCGAGCCGGGGGGCGCGTTCGCCCTTACCGGCCAGAATCTCCACAACGTCGCCGGTCTTCAGCGTCTGGTTCAGAGGAATCAACCGCCCGTTGACCTTGGCGCCGATGCAGCGGTGGCCAAGGTTGGTGTGTACCCGGTAGGCGAAATCCAGCGGGGTGGCATAGGCCGGCAGGTCCTTGATGTCGCCCTTGGGGGTGAACACGAAGACACGGTCGGCAAAGATGTCGGTCTTCACCGACTCCATGAACTCCTCGGCGCCGCCGACCTCGCGGTGCCACTCCAGCAGTTGCCGCAACCACGAGAGGCGTTCGTCGATCATCGGGGAGCGGTTGCCGGCGCCGCCGCCCTCCTTATAGCGCCAGTGGGCGGCCACGCCGTACTCGGCCACCCGGTGCATATCGTGGGTGCGAATCTGCACCTCCAACGGTTTTGCGTCGACGGCGAGTACGGTGGTGTGCAGGCTCTGGTAGCCGCTCTCTTTCGCCATGCTGATGTAGTCATCGAAGGTACCGGGCAGGGGGCGCCATAGGTTGTGCACCACACCCAGCGTGCCGTAGCAGTCTTGCAGGGTGGGCACCAGCACCCGCAGCGCGAGCAAGTCGTAGATCTCGTGCACACTGCGGCCCTGCGATGCGTACGACTTGGTCTTGGTGTAGATGCTGTAGATGTGCTTGGGGCGTCCGCTAACCTCTGCCATGATGCCGACCTTTTCCAGCTCGGTCTGCAACACCTCGGCAACCTGGCCGATGTACTCCTCGCGGTTGGCGCGGGTGCCGGCCAGCATGGCGGCGATGGCCTTGTACTCCTCGGGCTCCAAGTACCGGAAGGAGAGATCTTCCAGCTCCCACTTGAAGTTCCAGATGCCGAGCCTGCTGGCCAGCGGCGCATACACCTCCATCGTCTCGCGGGCGATGGCGGTTTGCCGGGCCGGCGCCAAGGGGGCGAGCGTGCGCATGTTGTGCAGGCGGTCGGCCAGCTTGATAATCACCACACGGATGTCCTCGGCCATTGCCAGCAGCATCTTGCGTTGGTCATCGGCCTGTGTTGGGGTGCGCGGCGCCCCGCCGCCCGGTTCCGCCATCTCCAGCCGGGTGAGCTTGGTGACGCCGTCCACCAGGTGCCGGATGTCGGCGCTGAACATCTTCTCGATCTGGTCGAGGCTCACGTCGCAGTCCTCGACCACGTCGTGCAGCAACGCGCTGACCACGGTGGGAGCGTCCATGCGCAGATCGGCGACCAGGCACGCGGCTGCCAGTGGGTGGCTCAAGTACGGCTCGCCGGACTTGCGCTTCTGTCCCTTGTGAGAGGCCTCGGCAAACGCGAAGGCGCGCTTCACCACCTCCTGCTGGTCGTCTGTCTGATAGACAGTCAGCTTGCCCAACAGGGTCTCTAGCGAGAGATCGGTTTCGCCCTTCAGCGATTTTGCGGTGCTGCGACTGACCATGCCATCAACCTGCGCTCAGAGAGTACTCCACACTGCATACTATCCCGCGCGTGCGGCGGCTGCAATCGGTACGCCTGGGGTAAGCATTCAGTGTCGAGGTCGGGTAGGGGCTTCGGTGTCATGCCGACCCAAGGATGCATCCCTTCGTGCCCGGAGCATGGCAGCCGCCGGGGCAAAGGGGATGCCTCACCGCGTTCGCAATGACAACCCCCTGATCATGGGCACCACCGGGCATGGAAATAGCCGACGTCATGTTCCGCTCATGCTTGGCCCTCGAAGCACGGGCGGGCTACCGCCTTCCGGTTAGCTGGTCCCCCGCTCGCCCTTCGGGGGCCTCAGGGTGAGCGGGCCAGGCGGTCGCGACAGGCGTCGGCCAACCTATTTTCGTTGCGATGACAACCCCTATGGCCTGAGTTCATCCCCCCCGGGGGCGCGCTCGCGAAGTTGGAAGGCATCAGCGCGGGCGGACCCGCCTAGCGGTGCGGATCACGCTACTGGGTACTTGTGGCCATTCGGTGTGGCAGGCGAAGCCGCACCGCCGTCAGCTTGCCCGAGACGTACGACAGGTACACCACGAAGGTCGCGAGGCCGATGGCCAGCTTGTACGGCCACGCAAACGCCATTGGCGAGATGTTGCCCTCGATCAGCCCGGCTATGGCGAAAAAGGGCAGGGTACCGAGCAGCAGGCGGGCCGAGCGGCGGGCGGCGGCGCCTAAGACCACGCTGCGGGGCTCGAACCCAGGCCACAGCAGCGCCTGAGCCAGCATCAGGCCGCCGGCGCCGCACACCACCACCGCGCTGAGTTCAAGAAAGCCGTGGGGAGCCACAAACCCGATCATGCGGTCGCTTAGGCCGTAAGCAACCAGGGCTCCAAATACTGCCCCCAGGCTGAGCCCGTTGAACAGCAACAACAGCACGGTCCCGACCCCTGCGAGCATGCCTCCGGCATAGGCCGCCAAGCCGATCTGCGCATTGTGGGTCATGATGAACGCCGATACCGCTACCCGGCGGCTGCTTTCGATATCGAACCAGGTTTCGCCCTGCTTCATACCGGCCAGCATGTTCTGCGGCACCATCAGTTCAGCAACGCTGCGGTCGATGATAATGGCGAGCATGATCGCGAGCCAGGGGCCGAACAGCAGCGCTGCGGAGGTTGCCAGGAAACGCCAAGCCGCCCGATACTCCCGTGGAACGTCTTGCCAGAAGAAGCGTCTAATCTTCGCCAGCGATACCGGCGGTTCCACGTAGATGAGACCGTGGGCTTGGCCAACAAGGCTGCCCACGTAGGCTGTGGTTGGGTCGTTGGGGAAGTCGCGCTGAGCGGCCGAGACGTCATTCATGGTCTGCCGGTACAGCAGGCTCAGCTCTTCCAGCTCGTCTACCGAGAGGCGGCCGCGGATATGGCGGGCCCGCTGCACCAACCCGCGAAGCCGTTCCCAGCGAGTGCGGCGATGCGCCACAAACTGCTCTATCACCGAGAAAGGGTCCGCTTGCACAGATGCTGAACGAGCGCCATACCGTTGTCACCCCAGAGAACGTCGAGCTCCGCCATGAAGTGGCCGGGGTCGGCTCACGCATTACCGCGGCCGCCATCGACTATAGCATTCTGCTGGTCAGTCAGACGTTGCTGTACACCGGCGCCGTATTCCTGCTGAGTTTCCTCCAGTGGAACGGGCTTATCGACCTCAATGAGGTCTTTGGAACAGGGTCTGCACAGGCCCTGCGCTCCTGGGTCATCGGCATCGTTCTCGTGCTGATCTTTTTCGGCTGGTGGGGATACTACGTTCTGTTCGAGTTGTTGTGGAATGGACAGACCCCTGGCAAACGGATGCTGGGTCTGAGGGTGATGGGCCGGCAGGCCCAGCGGGTGGGAGGCTTCGCCTCGGTGGTACGAAACATGATCCGCCCGGTCGACCAGTTCCTCTTGATCGGCCTGCTCGTCATGTTCATCGACGGCCAGAGCCGCCGCCTGGGGGATTTCGCCGTCGGCACGCTGGTCATACGCGACCCACGCATGCCGAAAGGCGGCTTGCCGGACGCCTTGGCTGTGCCTGCGCCGCCGGCCGCGTTAGAGGCGTTGCAGAACACCGGCTTCTCGCCCACCCGCATGACCCAGGCCGACTACGCACTGCTGCGGGAATTCTTCGAACGCCGGAAGCGAATACGGGAGAAGCAGGCCGAGGCGCTGGCCGGCCAGGTGGCGCAGGCGTTCGCTGCCCGGCTCGATGCGCCGATCCCGCCGGCGATAACCGCATCACAGTACCTCGCAGCGCTGGCGGCAGCCTATGAGGCCCGGCACCAGTATGGGGACGTGGGGCGGTGTAGGCGCTGCGGGATGCCTGCGCCACGGGATCGGATCTCTGCGCGCGGGTGGTTCGACCAACTCGCCGCGAACGGTAACGCTCGCACTCTATCGTCGCCCGCGACCGAAGTCGGAGGTCAGCGGGTCAGGAACAGCGTGCGGTAGGTGGCGGCCGCTAGAAGCAGCGCACCGACCCGGAACCCTTGGAGTATATCTGCCATAACCTCACCCATCGAACGCCAGCGCGGTCAGACCGCGCCGGCGTTCGCGTCTATCAGCTAGCGGTTTATAGCCGCTCCTCGGCAATCAGCACTTCCTCGGGGAAGATCTCGTTGAGGGCCTGCTTCTTGGGGGTCAGCCCCTGCTCCACCGAGATGGTCTGCACCATGTCGATGGCGGCGGCGTTGGCCTTGACGCCGTAGACGAAGGGGTCTTTGCCCAGGTGCTCTTCCACCTCTTGCAGGTAGAGGCCGCCGAACACCATGAGGGTGGGCGGCAGGTTCTTCAGCCGGGTGATTGCGATCTGCTTCGCCTTCTCAAAGGCGTCCATCAGGCTGCCCGCCACCCAAGGATGCTGCTCCAGAATGCTGCCGCGCACCGCGGTGGTGTGGTGCGGCGGGTAGATACCGGTCTTCTTGAAGTAGCGGATAGCCTCGGCCTTGGGATCGGTGAACAGCAGCGGGAACTCGGGGTTGTCGCGCACATCGGCGCCGCGGCGGTCTACCGAGGACTCGGAGACGCCGTACCCCCACGAGGAGTCGATCTCGCCGCGCAGGAACAGATCGCCGGTGCTGGCGTTGGCGTAGCGCAGCTTCACGCCCTCGGGCGGCTTGGAGCCGCTAAGGCCGGTGTGGCTGAAGGTCTGACCGCGGGTCTGCACCCACTCAATCTCGCGGGGGTGAATGCCGAACTCGTGCTGCAGCACGCCACGCACCCACAGCGCGCCCGTCTGCTGGTAGTCGCCCACCGCCAGGCTGCGGCCCTTCAGGTCATCCACGTGGTCCTGGCGGATGCCGGAGGCCTTGCGGATGGCGATCTGGGTGTAACTGAAGTTGCGATTATGGAACACCGGCAACAACCGGTACGGGTAGCCCTTCGAGCGCTCCACCAGGAACGAGGAGAAGGACATCTCCGACAGGTCGTAGCGCTCGAACTTGAGCTGTTCGTAGAACAGGCCGGGGATGCCACCCGGCAGGCCCTGGTAGTCGAGCGTGATGCCGGCGGGCTTCACTTCACCGGTGATGAGGGGCATCACGCGGTCGTACGGCTGGCCCGACCAAGAAAGAACGAGGTCTCCCATATTGCCAAACCTCCTGAGTGGGGATGAGTTGCCCGCAGAGAATACTCGCGCGCAGCGGAAAGGGCTAGTGGTCGGCCACGGGTATATGGGTGATACGCGCTGGGGTGGTGCGCGTTATCTCCAGTATGAAACGCTTCATGGTGACCCTCCCAGGAGAAGAACGTACGGCGCTCCGCAAGCTCCTCAGGGGAGGGAGCGCTGCCGCACGAGTGCTGATGCACGCCCAGGTTCTCCTCAAGGCTGACCGCAGCGCAGACGGCCCAGCCATGAGTGATGTGGCCATTGCCAAGGCCATTGACGTGGGGAAGAACACCGTGGCACGGCTACGCCGGCGGTACGTCGAGGCAGGCTTGGAGGCCGCCCTGCACCGCCTGCCCTCCCGACG
>SHYE01000040.1 GCA_009692935.1 Dehalococcoidia bacterium
AGCGCTGCTCACCGGAGCCGCCATGAAGATCACCAACATCGAGAGCTTCCTGCTCAGCATGCCGCTCGTGCTGGACGGTCCGACGCCCACCTCCGCCGGCCTGCCCCGCACCACCGCCGACCAGGTGCTGGTGCGGGTGGACACCGATAGCGGCATCACCGGCTGGGGCGAGGCCTTCGGCATCCGTGCTCCACACGCCACCAAGGCGATGCTCGACACCGTGGTGTCGCCGCTGGCACTGGGCCGTGACGCCACAGCGATCAGCGCCCTCCACGGCGACCTGCAGCGGGCGCTGAACAGCAGCGGGCGCAACGGCCCGGCAATGCACGCACTCTCCGGCCTCGACATCGCGCTGTGGGACATCGCCGGGAAGGCGGCGGGACTGCCGCTGTACCGCTTGCTCGGCGGCAGCCGGTGCGAGAGCCTTCCGGCCTACGCCAGTCTACTGCGCTACGGCCAGCCCGACGCGGTGGCCCGCTACACCATGCAGGCGCTGGGTCGCGGCTATCGCCACATTAAGGTGCACGAGGTGACGCTGCCCGCAGTGATGGCTGCCCGCGAGACCGCCGGCAACGACATCCCGCTGATGGTGGACACCAATTGCCCCTGGACCGTGACGGAAGCCATCGAGATGGCGCACCAACTCTCGCCCCAAGCGCTGACTTGGCTGGAGGAGCCGGTGTGGCCTCCCGAGGACGTGGCGGGGCTGGCGCAGGTGCGGCAGCGTGGCGGCATCCCCATCGCGGCGGGCGAGAACTACGGCACCCTCTGGGAGTTCCGCCGCGCTTTCGAGGCCGGTGCGCTCGACTACGCCCAACCGAGCGTGACGAAGATCGGTGGCGTAACCGAGATGCGGAAGGTGATGGCGCTGGCCGAGAGCTTCGGTGTGCCGGTGGCACCGCACTCGCCGTACTTCGGGCCGGGATTGCTCGCCACCATCCACTGCATTGCAGCGCTGCCCTACGAGTCGATGGTGGAACGTTACTACTGCGATTTCGCCGAGAACCCGCTGGGAGACGCGATTCACCCACGGGATGGGTTCATCGGCGTGCCGCAGAAGCCGGGGCTTGGCCTCGACCCGGACCCGGCGGTGGTCGCCAAGTTGCGGGTGGAGTGACCCGCGGTTCGCGGCGTCTCCCTTCCCGGTCAAGATCTGGAGGTTGAGCCCGCGACCACCCTCGCGTATACTCCATTGGAACATGCGTTCCACCATTGCCCAGCGCGTCCTTGGAATCGATCCCGGCCTCAACATCACCGGCTATGCGTTGGTGGAACGGCGCGGCCGCGCCCTCAGGCTCGCAGAGGCGGGAGTCATCCGTCCAGGCTCAGCAAGAGTGCCGCTGCCCGATCGGCTCGAGTCGCTGTACGACGCTTTGGTTGGGGTCCTGGATCAGTACCATCCGGAGGTGCTGGCGATCGAAGCCGTGTTCTCGCACCGGCAATTTCCTGGAACCGCCGTGTGGATGGCGCATGCCCGCGGCGTGCTGCTGCTGGCAGCCGCTCAGCGTGGCGTCACCGTATGCAGCTATGCGCCGGCCACCGTAAAACTCTCGCTGGTGGGCAACGGGCGCGCCAGCAAGGCACAGGTACAGCACATGGTGGCCCAACGGTTGGGGATCGCGAGCCTGCCGGGCCCCTCCGACCTTTCTGACGCGGTGGCCCTAGCTATCACGCATCTTGAGGCGGGTGACCCGATGACGGTAACGAGCGAGCGCCCGGCGGTCCACCCCGTGGCCGATGGCGCCCGGCCGCCCGAACTGCGGCGAAAGGTGGGCGCATGATCACGTATCTCCGCGGCACGCTGCGCCGCCTGCACCGCGATGGTCTCAAGGTGATGGTCGAGACCTCTGACGGCGTGGGTTACGAGGTGCTGCTGCCCTTCTTCGTGAAGCGCGCCCTGGAGGAGGAGGGGCGGGACGGCCAGCCGGTGGAGTTCGAGGTGTACTACTACCAGACGGAACGGCATCCTGTACCGCTGTTGATCGGCTTCCTCCGAGAGCACGAGAAGACCTTCTTCGAGCGGCTGCTGGCGGTGGAAGACATCGGCCCCAGTAAGGCTGCCAACGCGCTGGTGCTCTCGGTGTCGACGATTGCGCAGGCCATTGAGGACGGCGACACTGCCCAGCTTCGGAAGTTGCCGGGTATCGGCGCTCGCACCGCGGAGAAGGTGGTGGCCACACTGCGAGGCAAGATGGTGGAGTGGGCGCTGCTGCAGGACGAGCGCTACGACAGCGTGCCATCGAAACCACGAGAGGCGCACAGCGAGCTGGCGGAGTCGGTGGTGGAGGCGCTAGTGGGGCTGGGCTACCGCCGCCCCGAAGCACGTGCCAAGGTCGACGCCGCCATAGACCGAAGCCCCGACGTTACTGATGAGCAGGCCCTGATTCGCGAAGTGTTTCGCACCGAACGGAAAAGCTAAGCATCAGTAGCGGGTGCACCAGGTGTTGCAGGTATCCCGCGGCCGGGCGCTACCGCCAGGTGGCGCCGCAGGGGATGGTGCTGGAAGCGTTCCGAGGCAGTGCGTTGGCCTAGTGGTGAATGACACCTATTCTGATGGTGGGCAACCCACAGACGGGTGGAAAACCCGTGGACGGATAGCAGCGGGGAGTCCAGAGGGGCTGCAGCCCCTCTGGCAAGGGGTCTGAGGGATGTCCCCCCAGTTCCTAGAGTTTCATGGGTGGGCCGGCGGGAAGAATCCCCCCTGCTCGTAGGGATTCCCCACACATTAGCGGTCATACACCACAAGAGACCCGTGGGCTAAAGCCGCGCAGCACCGCCAGGCAGCATTGAGATATCGTCTCGGCAGGGGAGTCCTAAGGGGACTCGCCGTCCCCTTAGGCAGGGGGGTTCCCCCACTTCGAGACCCCATGGGCGGGGGGGGGGCCACGTTCGTCTGAAGGCCGCCGACGTCTTTGCGCACTGGCGCTGGCCACCTCAACTCGGCGCACTTGCCGGTATTAGCCAACCGCCCTTACGACCACCAGATTATGGTAGACTTGCATGGTATATGAACCTTCCCACCTGGGGGCGTAGCCTCCACAATCTTCCAGTCATCAAAGACGCAGGGCGTGCTCTGCGTCTTTTTCTGTACCCTTTTTAGGGTAAGGAGTTCGAGCTAAGCTTCCATGGCCTTTCCCAATCCACTTTCGTTTGCCAAACGCCTCCTATACCGCCCAGCGGCCCCGATCAGCGCTGAGGTGAGAGCCCGCATAGTGCACCACGAGTCATCGGGGGTGGCGGCACTGTCGCCGGATTCCGAAGAGACCGTCGCCGGCGGCGCGCTTGCCGGCGAAGAGCCGGAAGCGCGCCGCCGGCGCAGCCGCTCCAAGGGGCACGGCGACCGCCCTGCCCGCGAGGATGGGGCTGCCCCGGCCCGCGAGTTCACCCCGGGTATGTTCGGCGCCATCCCCGTCAGTGGTGAGCTGCATGCCGCACTCGATGACATGGAGTACTTGAACCCGTCGCCCATTCAAGAGGGCGTGATTCCACTCATGAAGTCGGGGCGGGACGTGGTTGGCCAGGCACAGACCGGCACCGGCAAAACAGCGGCTTTCGGCATCCCGCTGGTCGAAAAGCTCGACCAGACACTCAACGAAGTGCAGGCGATTGTGCTCTGTCCGACCCGCGAACTGGCCATGCAGGTGGCTGCCGAAATCAGCCGCCTGGCGAGCTACTGCAACCTGCGGGTGGTATGCGTGTACGGCGGGCAACCCATCGCGAAACAGCTCGAAAAGCTCTCGCCTCCACCGCAGATCATCGTGGGCACGCCGGGCCGAGTGCTGGACCACATGGGCCGCGGCACCCTCAAACTCGATAAGGTGCGGGTGGTGGTGCTGGACGAAGCCGACGAGATGTTGGACATCGGCTTTGCGCCTGATATGGAGCGAATTCTGCGCATGACGCCGAAGTCCCGGCAGACCACCTTGTTTTCGGCAACCATGCCCACCTTCATCAAGCGCATGATCGACCGGTATATGCGCAACCCGGAGTGGGTGCAGATACAGCCCGAGCAAGCGACGGTTCCGGAAATCCGGCAGGTGTACTACGAGGTGGCGCAGCGCGACAAGCTGCGAGCGCTGCAGGCGCTGCTGCGCGAGTGGGGCGAAATGCCCCGGGCCCTGGTGTTCTGCAAGATGCAGACCACCGTGGATCGCCTCGCCAACGACCTGCAACGCGGGGGCCATCCCGTGGAGGGCATTCATGGCGGTATGACGCAGGGCGTGCGCACCAAGGTGATGGCCGGCTTCCGTTCCGGTGCGGTGAAGGCGCTGGTGTCGACCAACGTTGCGGCACGCGGCCTCGACATCCCGGACGTGACGCATGTGGTGAGCTTCGACGCACCACAAAACGCCGAAGAGTACATCCATCGTATCGGCCGCACCGGCCGCATGGGCCGAAGCGGCTTGGCCATCATGTTCGTCTCCGAACTCGAGGACTTTGATGTGCTCGACCAGATCAAGGTGCTGGTTGGCGCAGATGCCCTGGCTCGCGAGAACTCAGCGATCTACGTGGCCAAGTAGCCTCGGCCGCACCAACGACCCCCTTCCAGGCGTGAATCCCGCGGTCCGTCCCATCTTGCTGGCTACCAGCAACCCAGCTAAGGCAGCCAAGCTGCGATGGCTATTGGACGGCCTTCCCTTCTCTCCCGAAGACCTATCTACACACCAGCAGGTCCAGCTGCCCGATGAGACCGGCGGGAGCTTTGCCGCCATCGCCCGTCTGAAGGCCGAGGCTGCTTCAGCAGCGTTCGGCGGTCTCGTGCTAGCGTCCGACGGCGGTGTCATCATCCCAGCGCTTGGCGCAGCCTGGGAGCCTCTGCGCACCGGGCGGGCGGCCGGCCCCGGCGCGACCGACGCTGACAAGGCCCACCATCTGTTGCGCCTCATGCAGGGGTTGACCGGTCCGGACCGCATGGTCCAGTGGTACGAAGCCGTGGCCCTGGCGGATCGCGGAGCGCTGGTTGCAGCCTGGGAGGCGGCGGAGACTCGGGGTCAGCTTACCGAGAGCTATGACCCGGCGAACGCCAAGGCCGGGTTTTGGGTCGACAGCCTATGGCTGTTTCCGAAACTCGGCCGGCGCTACGTCGACCTCACCTCTGCCGAGCTCGAAGCAGCCGATGGTACCTGGATGGCGCTCCGAACAGCAGTGCAGGTGTGGGCTGGCGGGCGGAAAAGCTAACATAACGCGCAATCACGGCGCTATTGGGACAGCCAAACCTCGCGATAACGGGCGTTGTTGAACGGAGCGGCGTGGGGCCGGTAGTTGTGCACCTGGTTCCACCATACGTCTACCCGGTGGTTCCAGTGGGTAATCAGCTTGATCCCCGCCTTTACCGCGCTGCGCTCCAAGTCTAGGACCATGCGCCGCCGCTGGTCAGGGTTGGTTTCACGGCTCTGCTGCTGCATCAGC
Organism: Dehalococcoidia bacterium; assembly: GCA_009692935.1. GTDB lineage: Bacteria > Chloroflexota > Dehalococcoidia > SHYD01 > SHYD01 > SHYE01. Next base: position 5,410 of record SHYE01000040.1, read on the forward strand.
GCATCGACTTCGGGCAGGCACAGGCCGAAGTAGTTCCGCCCCGCTCCACAGCCGTAAAACTCGCCGTACACCGCATCGGGATCGTCCAGCGCGAACTCGTGACCCCAGGTCAACAAGCCGAAGTCGCCACGTTGCGCCGCGTCGAACGCTCGGGTTGTCTCCATTGGTACGATAGTTGCGCTGATCCCGACCTTCTTGAGTTGGTCTGCCATCACAACCGCCAGCGTTTCAAAAGTTTGGCCGGTACGAGTTGTTATGGTGGTATCGAAGCTGCTCCCGTACCCTGCCTCGTTGAGCAGACGCCGGGCTACGGCGATATCCGCCGCCTTGTCAGTTCCGTACCCTGGCAGCTTGGCAACCTCGGCGGGCGGCAGCGCCCAAGCGCCCCCTGGAGTCATGAAGCCTCCGGGTTCCCCTGCCCCTTGCGCCAGTAGTTGTACGTTAGCTTGGCGGTCGATAGCCAAGTTGACGGCCTCGCGCACCCTCGGATCGTCGAAGGGTGCGCGCCGGGCATTCATGGTTAGTGAGCCGAAACTCTGGGCCGGCGTGCGAGACACCGTCACCTTGTCGCCCAGTGCCTGCCCCAGCGTGTCGCCATCGGTTGCGAACACCCGGCCCACGTGCACTTGGCCCGTGCGCAGCGCTGCAATGCGAGTGCTGAAGTCGGGCACCACTAACAGCTTAATGCCGTCGAGATAGGGGAGGCCTGGCAGCCAGTAATCGGCGCTGCGCTCCACCTCGAAGCTGGCGCCACGCTGATGGGCCTTCGGCCGGAAGGGCCCGGTGCCGTTCATCTCAGTCGTCGGGCGCTCGTTACCGCCAGCTTCCACCCACGCCCGTTCATACATCACCATCCAACCTTGCGCCAGGTTGGCTAGCAGCGAGGGTGAGGGGCGCGACAACTGCAGCCGGACGGTATGTGCGTCGATAGCCTGATACGCCTGCACCGCCTCCAGGCCCGCCTTACGGGGGCTTGCCATGGCGCCGGGCGGAGAACCGACTCGCTGCAAGCTGAACACCGCATCGGTGGCGGTGAACACACTTCCACTATGAAACCGCACGCCGGGCCGCAGGGAGAAGGTGTAGCCAAGGCCATCGGTCGCAGCTTCCCAACGCGTGGCAAGGTCGGGTGAGATGGTGGTAGGCGCCAGCGGTTCGAAGCGCAGCAAGTTCTCGTAGACCGGCCCCCCTACGTCGATGGCGGCGGCGACCGACTCTCGGTGAAGGTCGTAGGTCGGCGGGTCACCACTGGCGCTCAACAATAGCGACAGCACCCCACCCGAGCGCGGTCGCTCACCCGGGGCCGGAGTGGCGGCGTCCAAGGCGTTTCCGGCGCCGCTGCAGCCTGCGAACAACCCCAAACACGTTGCAGACACCAGGACTAGGCGTCTCACGGCCTCGGTGCTCCAAGGTGAATTTCAGCGTCGCTCAGCGTAACGCCCCAGCCGATCGAGCGGAGGTCGACGCCGGCGAGCGACGTGTCCCATTCCGTAACGCGGACCACCGACGCGGATCGCGCCGATGTCACGCCCATCGTCGCAAGCACGCCGGTCTTCGCGAAGCTGACCACCGCCCCCGGACTCAGCCGTACGAGCGTCGCTGGAATGCCGCATACCCTGCGCCAGGCAAGGGCCACGCGGGGGCCGGGCGCGGTTCCGGCCGAAGCGCTGCGCCCACCAATGGCCACAGATGCACTCGCTTTGGGGAAACCGTAGCTATCGCCAAGGGCCATGGGCAGCGGAGTCGGCGCATCGACGCAAAGCTGGCCAAAGCGTATCTGCTGCCTCACCCCAAAGGGATTGATGCCCAGCCAGGCGACCTCACGATAGCGGTAAGGCCGCCCCTCGCCGTCGATCGCTAGCGCGCTACCAGGGCCACAGCGAATGGCCGTGTACTCCGCGGCTATCACCGCCAGCAGCGCTCGGCCGCGGAATGCGACCACGTTACGTTCAAGCGCGGCAGCAACCACGCCGGCATCTCCGGTAGCTGGGAACCAACCGACGTTCGCGGTGAAGCGGTAGGGAGGCGGGTACGCGGCCAGAGCTTCGGCCATGGCAGGGGTCTGAATGGGAACAACCAAATGTGCAGGCCTCCACACGAAGTATACTCGGTGCTGTTCGGCGGACGCCGCCTGGGTGCGGTACATAACGCACCCGAAGCCTGGCGCAAGCCGCCGGATCCGACGAGACTGAACCAGACTGAAACGCTGCGACCCACAAGGTAAGTCTATGTACCAATACCTAGCAATTTGTACTATAAGTCACTAAATGACTGACCTCGCCCGGCCGGTGGTCGTGATCGGTGGGGGCGTTGCCGGCCTAGCGGCGGCCCTCAGTTTGGCGGAGGCCGGTCTGCGCCCGTTGGTCCTGGAAGGGGCAGCGCAGCCGGGCGGGAGATATGCCACGACCGGCAGTGCAGGCTTCACGCATGCGGGTCAGACGTGGACGTTTCCGCTGGACCACGGCGTGCACGGTTGGTGGTCGCAGTACCGGAATCTGCGTCACCTGTTGCAGCGGCATGGCATTCTGCCGAGGCTGCAGCGAGCCCAGCGGCAGGAGTGGGTGTACAGCAGCGGAAACCGCTCGGGGCGCGCTGAGATCGGCCATCGGTTAATCTCGAGCCCGCTGCCTGCGCCGCTGCACTACCTGTGGCTGCTGGCGAGCCCGAGCTTTCTGCGGATGATGGGGCCGGCCGAGTGGCTGATGACCCCGTGGGTCGGCATTACCATGCTGGCCATGCTGGCATATGACCCGATGCGGGACGGCAACGCCCTTGTGGGCCGCAGCGCGCTGCAGATATTGTGGAGCTGGCCGCCGATGCTCCGCGCCTTCGGCTGGGCGCTGGCTCGCAGCGGGTTGGCAGCAGGTGCTGAGAGCGCGCCGCTAGCGGGATTCATCGCTTTGTTTCGCTTCTACTCGCTGCCGCGGCGGGACGCCATCATATTCGACTACCTGCCAGGGGACTCGGGATCGCTGGTGGTGGAGCCGATGGTCCGGCGTATCGTTGAACTCGGTGGTGAGGTGCGACGGGACTCGCTGGTCGGCAGTATCAGACGTGAAGGCGACGGTTGGCTGCTGTCCGCCGGCGCCGGCTCAATCGCAGCGCAGCGGGTTGTGCTAGCGACCGATGCCCCCGCAGCCCGGCGGTTGCTGACCGAGAGCGCCGCCACTGCATCCGAGGCCCCGGCGATGTCGTGGCCTGAAGGTCAGCCCTCGGCCGTGGTGCGTATGTGGTTCGCTATCACGCCCGACATCGATGCGGAGGGCGGGATGTTCGGGGGCGAGAACTACGTGCTGGACAACTTCTTCTGGGTCCACCGGATTCAGGAGGCGTTCGGGGCCTGGCATGAGGCGACCGGCGGTAGCGCGCTGGAATGCCATATCTACGGGCCTCCAGAGCTCCTTGCCGAGAGCGACGAGGCTATCCTTACCCACGCGGCACAGGACGTGCAGCGGGCGTGGCCGGACCTGCGGGGCCGCCTGCTGCACAGCAACTTGCAACGCAACCCCCCGGTGCACACGCTGTTCGGCGTGGGAACAACGCAAGAGCATCTCGGCGTCGAGACACCCTGGACGGGGCTGTACGCGTGTGGCGACTGGGTGCGCCACCAGGCCCCGGCGCTCTTCCTGGAACGCGCCACGCTGACGGGCCTGGTGGCGGCGAATGCCGTGCGGCGTGACTCGGGCCTGCCCGAGCTGCCCCTGGAGCCGTATGCCGCGCCCGAGCCGCTGGCCGCGCTGGCCGAGACAGTGCTGCGCACTATGCGCCTGGCTATGGACGCCGTGGTGCAACGTCTGGGAAGATAGTTGCATGAAACCTCAAGGAGGGCGCGGGCGCCGGGCTCGCTCACACTGCTTATGGGCATACTGATAGGACTACTGTGCATCGGTTTTGGCTGGGGCATCGGCATCGCCACGCAGTCGCTGTTGGCCCGCCGGCTTCAGGCCCCCGTCGCAGCTGGCCCAGCCCCACCGCCGGCCCCGCCGCCGCCCGCCACCCTGGGAGATGGCCTGGAACGCAGTTGGCAGCGCGAGGTGCGCGGGCGGGCCTTGCTGGCGTTCCGCGAGGAGTTGGCCTTCATGGCTCAGCGCCACCTCGGCCGGCTGAAGGCGATGGAACTGCGCCACCAGGATGAGGATGTCTCGTTTGCTGCCGCGCGCCGGCTGCTGCAAGAGCGTACCGGCGATAACGAGCGCTTGCGCGACGAGCGGAAGATGGTTACGAACAGTATTGTGAAGTTGCAATCGCTGATCAACCGGAAACTCGAAGCACTCTAGTCGTGCTTCAGTTCAGTCGGTCATAGGCACAAACAGCCGCACCATGGTCCCGCCCCCAGGTGAGGGTTCGGTGGTCAGCGTGCCCCCGATAACGGCCACCATGGTGCCATGCAACGCGAGGCCGTGCCCACTATCGGCGTTGCCGTTTGGAGAGCCCGGAGCGGAGACACCCACCCCGTCATCGCTCAGGGTGATTGCCAAGCCATCCCGCCAGTCTGCCTGCACCGTCAGGCGCAGCGGCCGGCCGCCTCTCGCACCGCCGTGAACGCAACCTCGGCGGAAAGCGGCGAAAGGGCACGGCAGCGCTCCAGGGCTGGTTCCACCGACCAGGTTATGGCGCTGAAAGCATCCGCAAGCTCATTGGTCACGGCGCGCTGCAGTGCCGCCACAACCCCGAGCTTGGCCACCTCGGCCGAGAAGGGCGACGGCAACTCCCGCAGCAGGCCGGCGATCATGCGGTGGGCATCGCCGAGGAGCGCGGTGGTTTCGCTGGTCGACGCTCCGTCCGTTCGGTCTACGGTGTCCAGCCGCAGCATCGCCGTCTGCAGCAACGGCAGCACATCATCGTGCAGCACGCGGCGGGTGCGTTGATCCATGAGCTGCGTCTCCGCCAGCCGGTCGCGCTCCAGCACTAACAGGCGCAGCGTCAGTTCCGCCGAGGCGAGGTCGCCGAGCAGGCGCTCGCCGGTAGCGCGGGCAACCTCCATCTCTTCCTACGTGTAGAGACCGCCATCCAGCTTGTCTCCCAGCAGCAGGGCGCCGGTAAGGCCGCGGGCATCCCAGAGCGGTACGAGCCAGCGGCTGTCCGCCGTGCCGTTGGGCAGCCGCACACACGCCACGTCCTGCTTCAGGCCCGTAGTCTCGATGGCCGGCGCCGGCTGACCGGGCGGATACGAGAGCGCAAGTGGGACGAGCGCTTGCATTGGCCCAAGCGGCTGCAGCACGGCGGTGCGGGCCCCCAGAACTTCGACCGCCAGAGCGCTGAGCGTTGTTGTGCGGCTCTCAGAGACGCCACCCGAAGACCAGTCGCTGCCCGCAAAGGTGCGAAGTTGCGCAATGCCCCGCTCTCTTTCTAGGAATAGCCGCCAGCTCAGTAGGGCAAGAAACGCGGCCATCACGCTGGCGGCCAACACTAGGGCGTAGCTGGCAGGAAGGGGCAATGCTAACGCCGAGGCTTGCAGCGCCGCGTAGCCGGCCGACACGGTGACGGTTCGCCGCCAGTGCCGCAGCAGGCCCTTGGCGTTTTTCGCGCTGGTCCTGCTTGCTGCCGTCAGCCAGGAGGTGTTCCAGCTCATGTATAAGGACGCACTGTTGAGCTTTGACACCATCCGCGACATAACCGCCGACGTTGCCGGCGCCGCGGCGGCACTGGGAGCGCTGTGGGCAATGCAGCAAGCGGGCTTCTCGTGCCCGGTGAAGCGCCGCATTTGGGGCGATTGACGCCGGCCATATGTTGCCGCCATCGGTTTCGTGGCGAGCCTTCCGGGCCACCCTAACCTGGGTTCTCTGGCCGGCTCACCACGAAACCGAACGGGCCCACGCGGCGTGCTACGTTGCCCGAAACTCTTCGAACACCGGTCGGGAGCGCACGAATGCGGTGCGAATCAGGGGTGCGCCAACGTACCCCATAAGCTGAATATACGCCTCGGTGATCTCCTGCTCAGTCCACCCTTGGCGCAAGGCCATCCGCAGGTGAATCTCGATCTCGTCGCGGCCGGTGGCAGCGTCGGCGACCACCGTGATCAGCGTACGCAGCTTGAGGTCCAACCCGGGCCGGATCCAGATGCCGCCAAACACCAGTTCGATCGCCGCGTCCCGAAACTGCTGGGCGGCGGGGTCGCTGTAGGCGCCTGCGTTCATAGCGGCAGCCGCGTCCTCGCCCATGAGTTGCGCCCTCATCTCCGCGCCTCGACGATATGCCTCACTGCGTTCCATGTGGACCTCCAAATGTTGGTATGCGGTCTACGGTAACGGTTCGGCAGGCTGTTGCCTATCCGCGGCGCGCCCATTGAGGTGTGTGCTGACGCACTGCACGGCCAGTAAGAGTGCTCTAACGTAAAGGGGCGTCCAGTGAGAAGCTGCGATTGAGTTTATCGGACCGGCGTCGTTTCCTCGTGAGGCAGCAGGAGTCCCCTGCACGTCTCCCCGCCCTCCATCATTGCGTGACCCACCCCATGAACGCCACCACCCATCAATCCGCAGTCTCACCACGGCTAGCGCAGCGGTGAACAAAAAGGGAGCGGCCGAATCGGCCGCTCCCTTCGCTGTCCGGCCTCGGTGACTAAACCTTGGCCATCGCTAGGTCGGCGTGCTTGTCGTACAGCTTCACAAAGTCTGCTTCGTCCGACACGATATCGATGGGCCGCACCCGGTAGGTGTCGCCGTGATGCGGAGCGAACGGCTCCTTGCCCCCCTGCAGCTCCCGTGCGAGTCGCAGGAGGATCTTGCGGGCGGTGATGATCGCGATGTCGGTGGTGCCCAGGTGCTCACGCCAGCGCTGGGGAATGGGGCCCATACCGTCGGTCATGGCCATGTCCTGCTCGCGGCCACTGGCGATACCGGTATAGTTGTCGAACTTCTGCATGCGGCGGTCGATCAGGTAATCGTTGCCGCGCTGCCGCTGCGGGCGCCAGCAGTCGATGATGGTGCCATCCTTCAGCTCATGGTGCTGGCGAGTCAGGTTCTCGGGGCTGGCGCTGGCCCGCACCCGCTGCTGCTCGCTCATGGGGCCGTCGGCGCTGGCCTGGTACTGGAAGACCATGTTGTGCTCGTCGTCGACCGGTACCCAGCAGCGTCCGCTGCCCGCCGAGCGGCTGGGCCCCGGGATCATGCTGTAGAACGGCAGCAGGAACTGCGTAACCCGCCAATAGTACTGTCCTTCGCCGACTTCTCGCCGGGAGCCGTAGGTGAAGCCGTAGTCGGTCTCCTTCACGGTCAGGCGGGGGGCGCTATCCAGCACGCGCATTGGACGGCCGTCGGGCAGCAGGCGCTGGGGGGTGCGCTGTGCAGCCGGCATCGCGTCCATGTTCATCCAACGGTGGTTAAAGCTAATGTGGGCCGAGTCGATCTCGCCCTCGGTGGCCTGCATGTAGTTACTGTCTTGCAGCCAACTGCGCACCACCCGCTGATCGTCGGGCACGCGGCACCATTCCATCTGAGGCAGCTCGGGCTGTTGCTCGGAGGGGCCCATGTACACCCACACCACGCCACCGTACTCCTGGGTGGGGTAGCTGACCATGCGGACCTTGTGCTTGTAGCTGCTCTCGGCGGTCTCGGTGGGCATCTCCATGCAGTTGCCGTCCACGTCGAACTTCCAGCCGTGGTAAGCGCAGGCGAGGCCGGCGTTCTCGTTGCGGCCAAACCACATGTCGGCCAGACGATGCGGGCAATGCCGCTCCAGCACGCCGACCTTGCCGTCGGTGTCACGGAAAGCCACCAGGTTCTCGCCGAGCACCTTGAGTCGTACCGGCTCGCAGCCGGGCTCGGGCAGGTCGGTCATCAGCAACGCCGGCATCCAAAACCGGCGGAAGAGTTCGCCCATGGGAGTACCGGGACCGGTCCGGCACAGCATCTCGTTTTCGGCACGGGACAGCATGTTGTGGTCTCCTGTTGCAGATTGGCGATCTCGATAGCATGCCCGCCAAGCCGGGGGCTCGCTGGTCACCTTATGGGGAGCCTACGCCGGAGGGCAGGCGGTGTCAAATGCGGTTGACTAAAAACTTCCCCGGTAGTCCTCGGCGGCTACGCCTGAAGAGGGCTAGTGGTCGGCCACTAATGAATTGGGTAGAGGCGTTTGAGTTTGATACGGGCGTTGGCGGTGGTGAAGCGCCAATTCACGGCACCACCCTTAGCGTTGCGCCGGTCCTCCCAGGCCGCCACCTCCCGGGTGAGGGCGGGCTGGTCG
>SHYE01000041.1 GCA_009692935.1 Dehalococcoidia bacterium
GTTTACCCGAGGCGCCGAGCACATGCCTCACCAGCAGCGCGAGCCATTCGAACTCGACTTCGGCGACCCGCTGCATCGCCTCTTCCACCTGCGGCAGGTCGGCCGCCACCGGTTCGAAGATGGCCGCGGTGTCCACGGCCGTCAGCGCACACCTCGCATTCGCCGAGCCTGGAACCCGAAGAGGACTTCCGCGTTGCGGTCCACCTGCAGCGACACTTCCGCGGGCGTCATCTCGCGCAGTTCGGCCAATCGGTGCACTACGGCCGCCACGTTGGCCGGAGCGTTGCGCTGTCCTCGCTGCCCCTGGGGCGGCAAATAGGGTGCATCGGTCTCGGTGAGCAGCCGGTCCATCGGCGCCTTCATCGCCACCTCGTGCGTTGCCTTGGCGTTCGGGTAGGTCACCGGGCTCGCCAGACTCAGGTACAGCCCACGCTCGATAAAGAATTCGGCCTGGGTGATGTCCTCGCTGAAGCAGTGCAGCATTCCTAGGGGCCTGCCGACGTATTCTCCCGCCGCCTCTTCGGCCCACTCGCCCAGGATGTCCCGCATGCAGTTGTTCGCATCGCGGTTATGCACCACCACCGGCAGCGCCAGGTCCGCCGCGAGGTCCAGCAATTGGCGAAAGGCACGGCGTTGCACGTCCTGGGGCGAGTGCTCGAAATGGAAGTCGAGACCGATCTCACCGATGGCGACGACCTTGGGATGCGCCGCCAGCATGCGCAACTCCACCAGGTCTTCCTGGGTCATCCGGGTAGTCTCGTGCGGATGGAATCCGACCGCAGCCCACACGTTGGTGTACCGTTCAGCGAGCTGCAGCACGGCGTGGCTCGACTCCACATCGACGCCTGCAGAGAGCATCAGGCGCACGCCGGCCGCCTCCGCCTCTTCGATGATCCGGTCGACGTCGCCGATGAACTTCTCGTCGTCCAGGTGCACGTGGCAGTCAATCATCGACGTCCACCGCGGGCGATCGAATCCCCTTCCTCCCGGCGGGAGAGGGCTAGGGAGAGGGGGAGGCCTCGGTCATACCCCAGCGTTACCCCTCCCTCTAACTCCCTCCCGCAGGGGGAGGGAGGACGGGATGGGCAGGGGCTCGTTCGTGTTGCGAGGGCCCATGCGGGCCGTACGGCGGGTGTTCCATTCGGCAAGGCGCTCGCCTGTTGGTCGGCGTTACGGTGGCGTGACCGGCACCCGACTCCGGGCTCCGAATCCCCTCTCCCCCGGCAGGAGAGGGTAAAAGAGAGGGGGGTCCCAGGCCTCGCTAAAACCGACGCTTGCCCCCTCCCCCTAGCTCCCTCCCGCGAGGGGAGGGAGGGCCGGATAGGCTCGCCGTGAAATGGCTCCGAAGCGTTTGCCGGCTCCCCGTTCCTGAATGACGCACCTGTCACGCCCATCCGGTCCCCTCTCCCCCGGCGGGAGAGGGTTAGGGAGAGGGGGATCTCGCGGTCACGCACCAAAGCCACAGATACCGCTACCCGCCGCCGACCTGCATGCCGGAACGTGGGATGGCTAGTGAGAACAAGACTGGAGGCCATAACCGCTTGCATCATCCCAGCCGGGCCGTCTCTTCCTCAATTATCTTGTCGTCTAGCTTCACGAACAGCGGGAATGGTTCCGGCAGCGCTTGGCCGGCCACCGGGGGTACGACCCCCCAGCCTTCATCGTGACAGGTCCCGGTGCGGCCGAGCAGTTCGTGCAGCTTCTGCGACGAGAAGGGCAAGAACGGTGAGAAGGCCTGCTTCAGGGCCGCTATTGCGGTGAGCGCCGTGTGCAACGTCGTGGCCGTGGCCTCGCGATCCAGCTTGAGGCTCTTCCACGGCGCCTTGTCGTCGAGATAGCGGTTGGCGTCTTGCGCCAGCGCCATTGCGTGGCGGATCGCCTCCCGCAGCCGCACCGCCTCAATACTGGTGGCCACGGCAGCCAGCGCTTCATCCGCCCGCGCCAACAGCGCGCGATCCACGTCGTCCAGCGGTCCTGGCGCCGGCACCTGCTTCTCGAAGTTGCGGTAGGTGAAGGTGAGCACGCGGTGCACGAGGTTGCCGTAAGCGGCCACCAACTCGTCGTTGTTACGGCGCACAAACTCCCGCCACGAGAAGTCGGTATCGCTCGACTCCGGCATGTTGGCCGTCACCACGTACCGCAGCGGGTCCGGATCGTAGCGCTCCAGGTAGTCGGGAACCCAGAGCGCCCAGTTGCCGCTGGTGCTGAACTTCCGTCCCTCCAACGTCAGAAACTCGTTCGCCGGCACCTCATAAGGCAGGTTCAACGCTTCGCCGCCTGCCTCGCGCAGGTCGTGGTTGTAGCCCATCAGCATGCCCGGCCAAATGATGGTGTGAAAGGGGATGTTGTCTTTGCCGATGAAGTTGTAGACCTTGGCCCCGCGGCTCTGGTACCAGTAGTCCTTCCAGCCCTCAGGGTCATCGTGCGCCTTGTGCCACTCCACCGTGGCCGACAAATACCCGATGCACGCCTCGAACCACACGTAGATGCGCTTGCGGCCCCACCCCGGTTCGGGCACCGGCACGCCCCACTCGATGTCGCGGGTAATCGCACGGTCGTGCAGCCCTTCCGACAGAAAGTTCTGGGTAAACTTGTACACGTTCTGCCGCCACAGACCCTTGCCGCGCTGCTCCACCCAACCCAGCAACTCTTGGTTGAGCGCGCTCAGTTTCAGGAAGTAGTGCTGGCTTTCCCGCATCTCGGGAGTGCTGCTGGCGTTCTTGCAGAAGGTGCACACCGGGTCGATCAGCTCGACGCCGTTCAACGGGCGGCCGCAGCTATCGCACTGGTCGCCACGGGCGCCAAGGAATGCGCAGTGGGGGCAGGTGCCGGTGACATACCGGTCTGGCAGATAGCGGTCATCGGCGGGGCAGTACATCAGCGGCATCTTGCCCTCATAGAGGAAGCCCTTTGCCTTCAGCCCGCGCCAAATCTCGTAGACCACCTCTTGGTGGTTCTGGGTGTGGGTGCTGGTGAACAGATCGAAGCTGATGCCCAGCCGTTGCCAGGTATCCAGAAACGAGCGGTGGTAGGCCCCGGCCACTTCCTCAACCGGCTTGCCCTCCTGCTCGGCCCGCACCGTGACCGGTGTACCGTGCTGATCGCTGCCCGACACCATCAGCACCTGATCGCCCTTGATTCGGTGATAGCGGGCAAAGATGTCGGCGGGCAGGTAGGCACCAGCCACGTGCCCCAAATGGATGGGGCCGTTGGCGTAGGGCCAAGCGGTGCAGACAAGCAGGCGTTCAGGCATGGCGGACGATCCTCCGCTTCCCAGCGAACAGCTGAGCAGTGCGGGCGAAGAAGTTCGGCGCGCGAGCCGCCACTTGACGGCTCCGGAAGCCTATTCTAGCATCCGGCCACGCCGCCGGACAGATAATCGGGAGTGTGTCGTCTCGCTAAGCGACGGGCGCATGCCGTAGCCGGGCCACCGCGGATGACAAATAGGTGCGGCGGGGGTATCGCGGGGAGTGCTGAGGGGCAGCAGGCCCTCAGCCGGGGTCTGGGTGTGGTCGTCCTGAGCCTGGCGAAGGGTCCCACACTCCTAAACGTTCCGCGGGCGGGCGGGTGGGACCATGACGCCGGGGGAAACATGCCACGCATTCCGTCGGACGACTTGCCGGCCCCTTAGCCCGTCCCTCCTGAGCCCGTCCGAAGGACAAGGTCTGTACCACCCGTCGCGCTTAGGCCCGGCCTCTGCCTCAAAGATCTCGACTCACTGACCGGATGGCCAGCCCGCCCGGTACCTTCGGCCATTCCTGGCCCGACTGACTGACCGATACGCTGACACCACCTCAGTCAGCGGAGCCACCATGCCCACCACCCTCGACACCGAACTCACCGCCCTCAAGCAGAAGCTGCAGCGCGACCTCAGCTACATCGAAGCCGCCATTGCCAAGCTAGCCGAGGAGCGGGACGACATGCTCAGCAAGCTCACGGGGATCGGCCTCGTGCTCGGCGACGCGACTCCCGAAGCGAGTCCCGCTGACCAGCCGGCCGCCGTCCCAGTCCTCGCCGGCGACCTCCCCGCCGAGCGCAGCCGCGTGCCCTACCAGGGCCCACTCCACTCCTGGAACCAGATCGCCCAGCTCGCCGGTATCCCGGTCGGCGGCAACAGCGCCCACCGCGTCCTCTTCAAGCGCCGCCGGGAGCTGCACGACAGCATCCCGCACCAGTGCTCGTATGCGGAGCGGCGGCTGGTGGAGCGCCAAAGCGCTGACGCGGACACTCAATAACACACTCCAACTACCCACTGGTATACTTACCTCCGACAGAGGTGCCTTATGGCAGTACGTGTGAACTTCACCCTTCCACAGGATCTGGTTGAGGCCCTCAAGCTGCAGGTCGGCGAGCATGGCCGTAGCGCATTCGTCGCCCAAGCCCTGCGGCTAAGGCTAGCGCAGCTTGAGCGGGCTCGAATAGACGCTTTGCTGGAGGAAGGGTACAAGGCCAGCTTCGCCGAGGACCAGGAGTTAGCCCGGGAATTAGATGGGGTTTCGGCGGACGGCTTGGACAATGACGACTAGTTGGTCACGCAGAGCAATCCGACGCGGTGACGTGTTCTGGGTTGAGTTCGATCCCGTAGTTGGTTCGGAGATCGCCAAGTTGAGACCGGCCGTCATCGTTTCCAGCAATCCGGGCAACCAGTTCGCTCCCGTCGTGACCGTGGTCCCCTTCACTACGTATCGCGGCCGGCAGGTCCACATCTTCGAGGCCCTCGTCCCTGACGGTTCGAGGGGTCTTGCGGCCCCGTCCGTTGCCAAGGGCAATCAAATCAGAACGGTCGACAAGCAGCGGCTTCACGACTACATGGGCACCTTATCAGCCAATCATGTGCGAGACGTAGACCAGGCGATCCGTTACCATCTCGACCTCATGTAAACTGTCCAACCTGCCGCCTGACTTGACCACGCCAACAACCACCCGAGCCACCGATGCGTGTCCCACCGAATAGGCGCCCCCATCCCCTGAGCCGTTCTAGGCTCCAACACCGAAGGGCCAGCGCTAAGCGCGCGAGTGGACACCGGCCTAGCCGCTGAATGGGAATGCACCGTTGGCGATGGGCTGGGTGGCGAGGCGTGGTTCTAGACCGGCATAGCGGTGTCGGCCGGTTTGCCCGCAGCTCACGCACTCCCGTATACTGCGATTGATGCGCCCCTACGGTCTTCGCACCCACCCCACCGCACCGGTCTCCCGTTAACCCATGCCGGTTGACTACGCCCTCCAGTACACCCCGGTGCTACTCGCCGGCGTTTTCGGGTTCGCCATCGTCGGCGCGCTGCTGTTCCTCAACCGCTTGCTGGCCCCACGCCGCCGTGAGGAGCAGAAGGGCATCAGCTACGAGTGCGGCATGCTGCCCATCCCCGGCGCCTGGGCGCAGTTCCACGTACGCTATTACCTCTACGCCATTCTCTTCCTGATCTTCGAGGTCGAGGCCGTCTTCATCTTCCCTTGGGCTGTGGTTCTCGACGCCCTAGGCGAGTTCGGCTTCCAGGAGATGATGCTGTTCCTCGCCGTTCTCGGGTTCGGCTTGGCCTACGCCTGGCGCAAGGGCGTGCTGGAGTGGGAGCAGTGACCGACAGCGTGTTCGACGCGGCCAAGCTGCTGCAACTCGAGCTTGACGGTCACATCAAAGGCAAGGTGCAGGCGCCCTCACTGTCGTTTTACGACCAACTGCCGCGCGATGGTGCGATGGGCGCTTTCACTACCCGCACCGACATGCTGGTCGCGGCCGCCCGCAAGAGCAGCCTGTGGCCCATGACCTTCGGCCTCGCCTGCTGCGCCATCGAGATGATCGCGACCTACATGTCGCACTTCGACCTCGACCGCCTCGGCGTGGTCACCTGGGCCTCGCCCCGCCAGAGCGACCTGATGATCGTGTCCGGCACGGTCACCAAGAAGATGGCCCCCGCCATCAAGCTGCTGTACGACCAGATGCCGAACCCCAAGTGGGTCATCGCCATGGGCAGTTGCGCCACGAACGGCGGGCCCTACGCCCAGTACTCCCGGGTGCTCCAGGGCGTCGACCTCATCATTCCCGTCGATGTCTACGTGCCCGGCTGTCCGCCCCGGCCCGAGGCATTGCTCGACGCCGTACTGAAATTGCAGGACAAAATCATGTTGGAGGCGAAGGGCGAAATCATCGACCCGTCGACCGCACCCGCCATCCCCTACGAGCCGCACAGCGGCGTCACCAAATCGCATAACTGACGATGCCCGAAGAACAACAGCCGAACCTGCCCCCGCCACCGGAGCAGCCGCAGCCTCCTGCGGCCGAACCGCCTACGTCTCCGGCACCACCTGTCGCGGCTGAGACTGCGGCCTCTGCTCCGGCAGCGCCAGTCGTGGCCAGCGCGCCCGCAGCCCCACCACCGCCGGCAGTCAAAGCGCCGGTCATTCCACCAGGCCAGCGCGATGCTGCGAAGGCGAGTGCGGTCGCCCTGCAGGCGGGTCTGGCCACCGCCTGGGAGGGGATTGGGTACACCGAAGCGATCAACTTCGGTGACCTCGAAGTCACGCTGGCGCCCGCCGACGTGTTCGAGGCGTGCCGGCGTGCACAGACGCATCCGGCGTTGGCTTGCGATTACCTGATGCTGCTGACCGGCACCGACTTCGAGACCTACTTCGAGGTTATCTATCACCTGTACTCGTACGGCCATCGCCACCGGCTCACCATCAAGGCCCGCATCGACGACTACGAGCATCCAGCCGTGGCCTCAGTGACACCGTTGTGGCCCGCCGCCGCATGGCATGAGCGCGAGACCCGCGAGATGTTGGGCATCGACTTCCCCGGCAACGCCGACCTGCGCCCGTTGTTGCTCGACGACGATGTCGACGAGTACCCCCTCCGGAAGAGCCACAAGCTGGTGGAACCCTACGCCGACCGCCCCGGCGTGGTGATGGGCCCCGGCGCATGAGACATCTGACGTCACCCGATCCCCTCTCCCAGGGGGAGAGGGGATCGGGTGACGGCCTCGCTCAGCATGGCCTGTCGTTCAGCGCGCCTCCCGTCCGCTCTCGCCTCGCAGGAAGCGGCTATGATCCGGGGCTCGCAGATAACCCTCAGCCTGGCTACTCCTATCAGGCCCCCTCTCCCATGGCGGGAGAGGGCTAGGGAAAGGGGGACCACCACATGACCACGCCAACCACCGGCTTCCAAACCGTCGACATGCACATCAACGTGGGGCCCCAGCACCCGGCCACCCACGGCGTGTTCCGCATGGTGCTGCAGGTCGATGGCGAGCGGATCGTCGACTGCGATCCCTACATCGGCTACCTGCATCGCGGCTTCGAGAAGCTGTCGGAGAACGAGGGCTGGCACGACGTCATCGTGCACTTGGACCGCACCGACTATATCTCGCAGTTCAACAACGAGCTTTGCTACCTGCTCGCCATCGAGAAGATGCTGGGCGTGGAGGCGCCGGAGCGCGCCCAGTATGCGAGGATCATCCTCTCGGAACTCAACCGCATCGTCAGCCACATGATGTTCTACGGCGCGTTCGGGGCCGATGTCGGCGCGATCACGCCGTTCCTCTACGCCTTCCGTGAACGCGAGCGCCTGCAACGGCTATTCGAGTCGGTCAGCGGGGCGCGCTTGATGCACTTCTACTTCCGCGCCGGTGGCCTGAAGGAAGACCTGCCCTCCGGCTTCGAGGCTGAAGTACGGGGAATGCTTCCCACCATCGCCGCCGGTCTTGACGAATGCGACCGTTTGCTAAGCCAGAACGAGATATTCCTCAGCCGCACCGTCGGTGTCGGCAAGTTCACCGCCCAGGAAGCCATCGCCTACGGCTGCTCCGGCCCTGTGCTGCGGGCCAGCGGTGTCGCCGAAGACGTCCGCCGGTCCAACCCCTACTCGCTCTACCCCACCCTCGACTTTGAGGTGCCGGTGGGCAAGCAGGGCGATTGCTTCGACCGCTACTGGGTGCGGGTGCAAGAGATGCGCGAGAGCCTGAAGATTGTGCAGCAATGCCTCGATCGCATGCCCGCTGAGGGGTCCATTCGTACCCCGGTACCACGCTACCCCTTCATGCGGGTGGAGGCCGGCGAGATCTACTTCCACACGGAGAATCCTCGCGGCGACTACGGGGTGTACATCATCAGCAAGGGCGGCACCGAGCCTTATCGCATGCGCCTGCGCAGTCCCAGTTTCAGCAACCTGATGGCACTCAAACCCATGCTGCGCAACGCCTACCTGGCCGATGCCGTCGTCATCCTCGGCTCGCTCGACATTGTACTGGGCGAGGTGGACCGATGAGGCCGATGACTGTCAATCGATCCCCCTTCCCGCCAAGGGAGAGTGGGATCCCGGGCCTCGTTATAGCCAGCGCTGGCCCCCTCCCTCTAACTCCCTCCCGCGAGGGGAGGGAGTACCGGATAGGCTCACGGTGGAATGGCCCCAGCGAGCCTGCCGACTCCACGTTCCTGAATGACGCACCCGCCATGCCCACCCGATCCCCTCTCCCCTGGCGGGAGAGGGCTAGGGAGAGGGGGGCCACCACCTTATGAACCTCACTATCCCCTTTGATCCAGCCATCCGGATCCTGATACTGGCGGCCGTTGTCTTCAACGTCGTTCTCATCCTCACCTATGCCGAACGCAAGGTGCTCGGCCACATCCAACAGCGCCTTGGCCCCATGCGCACCGGCTTCCATGGCATTCTGCAGGCCCCCGCCGACGCGGTGAAGCTGATGTTTAAGGAGGACCTGACTCCCAACAGCGCCGACCGCCTGGTGTACCAGCTTGCGCCGTTCCTGGTGTTCGTCCCCATCTTCATGATGTTCATCACCATCCCGATCACCGCCACACTGGTGGTGCAGAACCTGGATTTGGGCCTGTTCTACCTAGTGGCCTTCTCGTCGCTGCACATCGTGGGTCTGTTGATGGCCGGTTGGGGGTCAAACAACAAGTACGCCCTGCTGGGAGGCGCGCGATCGGCGGCGCAGCTCATCAGCTACGAGTTGCCGCTGGCCTTCGCTGTTATGGGCGTGGTACTGCTTACCGGCACCCTAAACTTAACCACTATCGTGCACAACCAGGCGTTGGTGCCCCTGATTGTGTTGCAACCCCTGGGCTTTGTGATCTTCCTGATCACCTCGCTGGCGGAGATGGGGCGCACGCCGTTCGACATCCCCATGGCCGAAAGTGAGGTCGTCGGCGGCCCCTGGGTGGAGTACAGCGGTATGCGGTGGGCGATCTTCTTCCTCGGCGAGTACGCCAGCCTCTTCGCCTCGTGCGCCCTGATAGTAGTGTTGTACCTCGGCGGCTGGATGGTCCCCTTCGCAGGCGGCCTCGACCCCATCACCAGCACCGTTCTAGGCGCCGCCTGGTTCCTCTCGAAGACCATGCTGCTGGTGTTCTTCGTGTTCTGGTTGCGGGGCACGCTGCCGCGCCTGCGCATCGATCAACTGATGGCCTTCGCCTGGAAGATGCTCATCCCCTTCTCTTTCCTCAACCTCATCCTCACCGCCTGGGCGCTGGTCTACGGCGACGAGCTGCCCTCGCTGCTGCCGTTCATCCACCCGGCGGGTTCGTGGCTCATCGTTGCAGGCAGTGTCGCCACCGTCATGTTTGCCTACGCCGTCCACCGGCAGACTCGGAGAACCGCATGATCGGTGTACTTAGAGGCCTTGTGCAAACCTGGAAGACGCACTGGCGTAAGCGGGTAACCGTACAGTACCCGGACGAACGGCTTCCGTTGCAGCCCCGCTACATGGGCTTTCCCGGCCTGATGTGGGACGCCGAACACGACGAACCCTTCTGCACCGGCTGTCAGGTCTGCATGCGCCACTGCCCCACCCAGTGCATGACCGTCACCATGATGGACAACCCGAAGTTCGCCGACGGCACCAGCAAGCGTCGCAAGATCATCGACTACTTCAGCATCAACCAGAGCCGGTGCATCGCGTGCTCCATCTGCGTAGAGGTCTGCAACTTCGAGGCTATCGAGATGACGCACATTTTCGAGAAGGCGAACTACTACCCCGACGTGGTGGTCGACCTGCCAGACCTGCTGCAAATGTCGGCCGATCACCGCGCCCATAAGGACACCATGCCGTCGCGCGAGACGCGGGACCAACTGTGACCGGGATCGACCTCGCGTTCTATGTGCTGGCGGGCTTCTCCATCGCGGGGGGGCTGGGCCTTGCCGTCACCCGCAGCGTCGTCCACGGCGCGCTGTTCCTGATCCTTGCGCTCATGGGCGTCGGCGGCGTGTTCTTCACCCTCCTAGCCGACTTTTTGGCCCTGGTGCAGGTGCTCCTGTACGCAGGCGGCGTCACCATCCTGATGCTGTTCGCCATGATGCTCACCCAGGTGCGCGAGCAGCCCGAAGCCACCAACAACCCCCAGCGGCCTTGGGCCGCCCTCGCGTCCCTCGCGTTCTTTGGCGCAGTCACTGCCACTATCGTGGTCACCCCATGGCCGCGCAATCTGCCCGAGGGCGCGCAGCACGTCGAGTTCGTCGATATCGCCGGCACGCTATTCACTCGCTGGGCGGTCCCCTTCGAGATCGCCTCGCTACTGCTGCTGGTCGCCCTCATTGGCGCCATTATCGTCGCCCGCGAGGCAACCGAGTGATCCCGTTGGAGCACGTCCTCATCGTCGCGGCGGCACTGTTCAGCCTCGGCCTGTACACCGTGCTGGCCCGGCGCCATGCGGTGCTGGTGCTCATGGGCATCGAGCTGATGCTGAACGCCGTGAACATCAACTTCGTCGCCTTCGCAGGTTACGCCGACCCCGACAACTTCACCGGCCAGATATTCGCCATCTTCGTCATCGTGGTGGCCGTGGCTGAGGTCGGACTGGCGCTGGCCATCATCCTCCGCCTGTTCCGCCTGCGTGCCACCGCCAACCTTGATGAAGCGAACAGCATGCGATGGTGACGTGTTATGTCATGTTGAACCCACAAGTTCGGATCACCAGTGAACGCTGAATCCGCCTGGATCCTCCCGGCGCTCCCGTTCGCAGCCTTTGTGATCCTCGGCTTGGCGTCCCTCACCGGCTGGGATCGGCGCCTGCCCGACCGCGGCTCTTGGCTCGCCGTCATCGCCATCGCCGCCGGCCTGGTGCTGTTCGTCCCAGTCACCATCGACGTCTTGGCCAACGGCCCGCAGGACTACGTCTTCCCCTGGTTCGCCGCGGGCCAAACGCAGCTCTCCCTCGGCCTCCTGGTCGATCCGCTGACGATAGTCATGCTGGGGCTGGTCACCTTCGTCGCGACCTGCGTCGCGGTGTACTCCACCGGCTACATGCACGGCGAGCCCCGCTACGCCTGGTACTTCGCTGCGCTCTCGCTGTTCGTCGCGTCCATGCTCGGCCTGCTGCTCGCCGACAACCTGCTGCAGCTCTACATCTGCTGGGAGCTGGTGGGCGTCTGCTCTTACCTGCTGGTCGGCTTCTACCACGAGCGGCGTTCGGCCGCCGAGGCCGCGAAGAAGGCCTTTATCACCACCCGCATCGGCGATGTCGGCATGCTCATCGGCATCCTGCTGCTGTTCCAGGCCACGGGCACCTTCCACATCGGCGACATCCTCGCCAAAGTCGCGAACGGCGGCCTTGAGCCCAACCTCATGACCGCTACCGCGCTGTTGCTGTTCCTAGGTGCTATGGGCAAAAGCGCTCAGTTCCCGCTCCACGTCTGGCTGCCCGACGCAATGGAGGGCCCCACGCCGGTTAGCGCCTTGATTCACGCCGCCACCATGGTCGCAGCCGGCGTCTACTTGGTGGCCCGCATGTTCCCGCTGTTCGAGGCCGCTCCAGGGGCCCTGGCGGTCGTTACGGCCATCGGCGCCATCACAACGATCCTCGGCGCCGGCATCGCCTTGGTCATGACCGACATCAAGAAGGTGATCGCCTACTCCACCATCAGCAAACTCGGGTTCATGATGCTCACCCTGGGCGTAAGCGGCTACACCGCAGCGATCTTCTACCTGGTGACTCACGGCTTCTTCAAAGCACTGCTGTTCTTGAGCGCCGGCAGCGTCATTCACGGCGCCGGGTCGCAAGAGGCTGGCGAGCTGGGCGGCCTGCGCCGCCATATGCCGCTGACCGCTTGGGTGTTCGGCATCGCCACGCTGGCGCTGGCCGGCATCCCGCCTCTCAGCGGGTTCTGGAGTAAGGACGAAGCCATGCTGGCGCTGTCGCACGCCACGCTGCCGGTGTACGCTATCTCGCTGGTCTCGGTCGTTCTCAGCTCGCTGTACGGCGGGCGGCTCTGGCTGCTCACCTTCACCGGTGCGCCGCGCAGCCATCACGCCGAGCACGCCCACGAGTCACCCCCGGTGATGACGCTGCCCATGCTCGCGCTCGCGGTGATGAGCGTCGTGTCAGGTTTCGTCGCGCTCCCGGCGGTTGGACGGGCTATCGGCCTCCCCGGCGGGCTGGGCGAGTTCCTGTACCCGCCCGGCGGCCACCCCGCACCCTATCACTTCGACCCCGCCGTCGCCGGCATCTCGACGTTCCTGGCAGTGGCGGGCCTCGCTATCGCCGCCGGCTTCTACCTGTGGCGAGTGTGGTCGTCCGAGCGGCTGGCCGCGGCCCTGCGCGGGCTCCACCAAGCCCTCGCCCGCAAGCTCTACCTCGACGATGCGTACCAAGCTATCATCGACTACGGCGCCCTCGCGATGGGCAAGGCCATCGCCAGCTTCGACCGTGTGTTCATCAACGACGTGGGGATCAACGGGCCCGGCTGGCTGGCGGTGGCCGCAGGCGGCTGGCTCAAGCTCACTCAGACCGGCAAGGTGGCCAACTACGCGCTCGGCATGATTGCCGGCCTGCTGATCACTGCGGCCGCCATCCTCACCTTCTTCGTCTAGCCCCAAACGTGCTATCGTGCCCACACATACAGACTAGGAGTAGGTACGATGAGTGAACCCCGCGTGCGCGCCGCCTTCGTGGGCGCTGGCAAACAGGCCAACTGGCGGCACTACCCCGCCATCTGCAGCCTGCCGGACGTGGAGCTGGCGGCAATCTGCGATCTGGATGCTGCGAAGGCAACCGAGACGGCCCAACGCTGGGGCGTCGCCAAGACCTACCAGGACCTCGGCCGCATGCTCGATGAGGTCGACCCGCAGGTGGTCTACCTCGTGATGGGGCCGGAGTTGGTGTTCCGGCCTGCCGTCCAGGTGCTGCAGCGCGGTAAGCACCTCTTCATCGAAAAGCCTCCCGGGATCAACCTGAACCAAATCAGAGTGCTGGCTCACTACGCCGCCGAGCACGGCTGCTTGTCGATGGTCGGGTACCAGCGCCGGTTCGTGCCGGCCATGACCGAACTCAAGGCACGGGTGGAGACGCGCGGCCCCATCCACTCGTTGTCGGTAGCCAACCTCAAGGCAACCCGCGACCCCAGCCGCATCGCCGGCCCCGGTGTGCTCGACCAGTTGAGCGCCGACGGCGGCCACGCGGTCGACACCCTGCGCTGGCTCGGCGGCGGCGACGTCACCAGAGTCACCAGCAGCGTGCGCACGCTGTACCAGGCAGGCCCGGTGGCCAATGCGGTGCTGGCACAAGT
>SHYE01000042.1 GCA_009692935.1 Dehalococcoidia bacterium
CCCGAGCCATGGCCGCAAACGGTGGCGCTCGGCCCCGCTGTACGGTACGACCTGGACAAGGTGTTTGTGGCCATCGACAAGGTCATCGATATCATTGGCTCACACCCGTGCATCTCCGGCTTCGATATCCACTTCAAGGACATCCTGGATACGGTGGTGGTCAGCGACCGGCTGGGCGCCGTGCGTCTCTAGCGGGCGGGTCATGCTCCCTACGCTGGGTGTCGGTCTGGTGTACAATTCGGCGCTCGAGCCGTTGCTAGCCGAGCACCCGGACTGCATCGACGTCCTGGAGATCGAACCACAGACCACGTGGATAGAGACTGGCGATCCGACCGCACCCTATCGGGTGCGGTCGGATGTGCAACAGCACTTGGTGGCGTTGCCCGGCCGCAAGCTGGTGCATAGCGTCGGTACCCCGGTGGGTGGCGGCACGCAAGCACATGCCGCACAGCTCGCCCTGCTGCGCCAGACGGTCGCCGATTTCGACACTCCCTGGGCCAGCGAACACCTGAGCTTTAATCTGACGCCGGAGTTCTTCACCGGCTTCTTCCTGCCACCCCGGCAGACGGCAGCGCGCATCGCGCAGTGCGTCGAGGCCATTCGGCGATTGCAGGATGCCGTAGGCGTTCCCGTAGCTATCGAGACCGGCGTGAACTACCTCCGACTCCGGCCCACCGACCTACCTGACGGTGAGTTCGTGGCCGAGGTGGCCGACCGTGCGGATTGTGGCATTCTGCTGGACCTGCACAACATCTACTGCAATCAGCAGAACGGCCGGAAAACCATCACAGCATTCCTCGATCAGCTTCCCCTGGAGCGCGTCTGGGAGCTGCACCTCGCCGGTGGGTTCGCGATGGAGGGCTATTGGCTGGACGCACACTCCGGTGCGGTGCCGGCTGATCTAGCGCCGGTATGCCAGCAGGTGATCGCGGGGCTGCCGAATCTGAAGGCAGCGGTCTTCGAGCTGTTCCGCTCGTTCATCCCGCACTTTGGGTTGGAGGCAACCCATCAGGAGTTACAGCGCATTCGGGGATGGTGGGCGCTGCAGCAGACGAACCCATTCATCGTGCCAGCCACTCGCCGGCCGCCAGTCGGCCGTAGCGCAACGCTTGACATTGCTCCGGGGCCCTGGGCAGCGGCGCTTGGTAGCGTGGTGATTGGCCGGCCGCCGGTCAGCGAGCTTGAGAAGGAGTTCTACAGCGACCCTGGAGCGCTGCTGGTAGGGACGCTGATCAAGGAGTTCCGGGCGTCGATGGTGGTCGCGGTGTACCCCATGACCAGCCGTCTGATGATGCTGGCGCTGGGCCCCGACATCTTCCGCGCACTGCTGGAGGACTTCTGGTCGCGCACGCTGCCGCGTCAGTTCGCATCGGCAGAGGCGGACGCGTTTGGCGACTACCTGACCGCCAAGAACCTGCGGTTGCCACAACTCCGGGAGATCCTGGCCTTCGAGCGTGTAGCACTCGCGACGCTACGGGATGGCGTGTCCCGGGTGGTTCGGTTTGCCATTGACCCGCTGCGAGCGCTGGCAGACGGCGTTCTGCTGCGCGACCCCACGCCGGGGGACTACGAGATTGCGGTGACCGGGGATGGCCCCCTGCGCATCGACGGCCTGGCCGCCAGCCAAGAGGGCGCGCCGCTGATTGAAATACGCTAATGGTGCGAACGTATCCCGACTGAGGTTCTACGAAGGCGGGTGAGTGTAAGAGCACCGCGTCGGTGAGTTGGCCATAAGACCTGCGGGCTAAAGCCACGCAGCCCTACCACACAGCACCGATGCCCATCGTCTCCGCAGGGGAGTCCTGAGGGGACAGCGGGTCCCCTCAGGCAGGGGCGTGGGGTGCCTCCCTTCGAGACCGTGGGGTGGGCGGGCGGGCAGAGCCAACGCTCATCCGCAGGCTGCGAGCCGAACCACACCAAGCAAGGTACATCGCACCACTAGCGGCGGTATGGACGCGGGCGGGTGAGCACATAGCGCGTCACCGAAGCAACGACCATCAAGAACAGTAGGCCCGCCATATAAGGTGGCCGCAGCAACGCCGTGAACGCCAACACGAAAGCCGCCACCAGCACCACGGTTATCCCCACTAGCAAGCCCAGCGACAGCGCGATTACCAGCGTCCAAAGCGAGAAGTTATGGTCGTTGTCGGCGGCGTACCAGGCTGCCGTCACCACCGTAGTCGCGTACCCCAGCGGAGCGCCGATGACCACGAACCCGGAGTGATCCGGCGCGCGGAATGAGTACAGGTAGAGCATGGCGAAGAACGCCGCCACCGTCAGCACGCCGCTGGCCAAGCCAAAGCCGCTCGCGACGGCAAACCGCATTAGTCGGGCCTTGAGGCTCGCCATTAGCTGAACAGCGCCCGCAGGTCGGTGGCGCGGTCGCGCAAGCCCTCGAGTTTGTCGGCCACCTGCGCCTGCTCCCGGATCAGGCGTTGCAGCACCCGGAACTCCCGGGGCGGCGCGTTCACGCCCAGGTATGCCTGCAGCGCGCCACCCTTCAGATACAGCACGGTGAAAGCGCCGTCGGCCAACACTCCCCGAATCACCATCTGGTCGAAGTCCTTCTCCTCGCCGGCGAACTCCAAGTGCATGTCGAACACATCCGACCAAACGTAGGAGAGCAGGTCATAGGGCTTGTGCTCGCCGGCCATGTTCTGGGCCGCCAGCGCTCCGGTGTACTCGGCGTGGCCCCAGTGTTCCACCCGCCGCCGCTTCTTGAAGATGGGGTCGGGGTAGTTGATGATATCCCCGGCTGCGAAAACGTCGGGGTTCGACGTCTGCATACACTCGTCCACCACCACGCCGTTCTGCACCTGCAGCCCAGCCGATTCCGCCAGCTCGACGTTCGGCAGAATACCTACGCCGATGCATACCAGCGTTGCCGGCAGCTCGCCGCCCGTATACGCCACCGACCGTACCAAACCGCCGTCGCCGTTGATGGCCGTGGGCTGCATGCTGGTCAGGAAGCGGACCCCCTGGTCCTGGCAGCGGCCCTGGATATAGGTGGCCAGCTCCTCATCCAGGAAGCGGCTCCAAATGTAGGACGTGACCTCCAGCACCGTAACCTCGCATCCCAGCTTGGCTAGGGACGCCGCGAGCTCCACGCCTATGAACCCCGCGCCGATAATCACTGCCTTGGTTCCCGGAGCGGCTGCTGCTTTGATCGCGTCAGCGTCGGCCAGCGTGCGGAAGTAATGCACACCAGCCAACCCGGTCCCCGGCAACGCCAGTTCCCGAATCCGCCCTCCGGTGGCATACAGCAGCTTGTCGTAGCCTTGGACTGCGCCGTCAGCTAGCCGCACGGTGTGAGCGGCACAGTCGATCGCCTCGACGCGGGCTCCCAGCCGCATGTCGATACGCTGCTCGGTCAGAGTGTCGCCCTTAGCCAGCGTAATGCGCTCTAGGTCCCAGTCCCCCCGCAGATACTCTTTCGAAAGCGGCGGCCGATCGTAGGGCGGCGAGGTCTCTTCCGAGAACATCACGATCTCAGCATCGGCGTCGCTGCGGCGCAACTGTTCGGCCCCGCGTAGTGCGGCCAGCCCACCACCAACCACTACATACGTCGCCATAGCCAGTCCTCAGTTCCCATGCTTGATCGGAGTCAGTGTACCCGATGCCGCATCGCGTCCGGCATTGCGATAGTCGTTTGGACACCACCTCTTGCCATGCTACAATCTCGCGGCTTGCCCCTACCAACGCCTGCTGACGGGTGGCGCGGGGCGCAGAACATCACAGGAGGACGCAATGAAACTGGCGTACTTCAACGACTACCATCTGGGAGTCGTGAAGGGTGACACCATTGTCGACGTTTCCGCGGCGGTAGCCGACGTTCCACATGTTGGCCCCGGCGACAAGATCTCCCGGATCATCGAGAACTGGGCTACCTACAAAGGCAAGATTGAGGCGGCATCGGGCGGCGCCGGTGTCTCGCTGGAGAGCGTTCGGTTGCGGGCGCCGTTGCCCAAGCCCGGCAAGATGCTGTTCATGGTAGCCAACTACCTGGAGAACGGGGCGCTGGCCAAGGCGAACCCCATCAACGCGTTCCTCAAGTCGCCCTCAGCCGTCATTGGCGACTACGACTGCGTGACGCTGACCGAACAGCCGGCCACCATCTTCCACCACGAGGCCGAGGTGGGACTGGTGATCGGCAAGCGAGCCAAGGACATCACCGAGGCCGAGGCCAAGGGCATCATCTTCGGCTACTTCAACTCCTGCGACGTCTCCGCCCGCAACTTGGGCGCTGCCCCCATGGATAGCTTCTTCCCCACCAAGAGCACCCACACCGCGGCCCCCCAGGGGCCCTACATTGTGACCGCCGACGAGATTCCGAACCCGCAGAACATCAAGATGCAGCTGTGGGTCGATGGCCAGCTCCGCCAGGACTACAGCACCAGCGACATGGGTTACACCATCGAGAAAACCGTGGCTTGGTTGAGCACGGTGACCACGCTGCATCCCGGCGATGTGGTATCGCTGGGCACGAACCACCAGGGTCTGGGCGCGCTGCAGAACGGCGAGTTCGTGGAGCAGGAGGGCGCCGGTTTGGGCCGCCTACACTTCACCATCTACGACCGGTTGGAGCGCAAGTGGCCCGTGGGCGTGGATCAGGATATGGCCGACCGCGTGGCCGGACGCAAGCGTTAGACCACCCTACACGAAAGGAACCGACATGAAACTGGTGTTTTTCGACGACTACAAGCTCGGTATTGTGCGGGGAGATCGGGTGATCGACACCGCACCGGTGCTGATGGGCATCAACGCCCCGACGCCGCAAGACCTCATCAACGCGGTCATCTCCGAGTGGGACAGCCGGTTCCGCGAGGCCTTCCTGTGGGTGCAGACCACCGATAACCAGGGCATTCCCCTGGCGAACGTGAAACTGCGGGCGCCGCTGCCGCACCCCGGCAAGATCGTGTGCATGGCCGCGAACTACATGGAGGACGGCGCACTCAAGGAGCCGCGGCCTATCAACGCTTTCCTCAAGTCCTCGGACTCGGTGATCGCGACCGGCGAGACGGTGGTACTGACGCCCTACGAGGCGACCATCTTCCACCACGAGGCGGAGATCGCGCTGGTGTTCGGCCGTACCGGCCGCAACGTCACCCGGCAAGAGGCCTTCAAGTACGTGTTCGGTTACGTCAACTTCAACGACATGTCTGCGCGCGGCCTACACCCGAACAGCTTCTACTTCCACAAGTCCTTCGACACCTTCGGGCCGATGGGACCCTACCTGGTAACTGCCGACGAGGTGGGCGATCCCTATGCCATGCAGATGCGGCTGTGGGTAGACGGCCAGCCCCGTCACGACTACCCCATCAGCGACATGGGCCACAAGATCGACCGTTGCGTGGAGTACGTGACTGCCACCACCATCATGGAGCCGGGCGACATGATCTCGCTGGGCACCAACCACCAGGGCATCGGCCCGGTGCAAGACGGTAACAAGGTAGAGCAGGAATGCGGTCCGCTGGGCCGGCTGGTATTCAACGTAACCGATGCTAACAAACGGAAGTGGCCGCACGAGATCGACAAGCGTATGGCCGACGCGGTGGCAGGCCGTACCGCCCGTTAGCACAACACCAGCGCCACAAGCCCCGGGGGCGTCGCACATGCGGCGCCCCCGGGGCTTGTCCGTCGCTCGCCGGACAAGGCGATGTGGAAGGTCTACCATCGCCAGGAACACCATCGGTCTGGGAGGTCATCGTGCCCAAAATCCGCCACATCGCGATTCGCAGCGACGACTGTGAGGCTACCGCCACCTTCTTCGTGAAGGCCTTTGGCATGGAGCTGGTGCAACGGCGCGACTACGGCCCCATCGACCTGTCCGACGGCGACATCAACATCACCCTGTTGCCGACCAAGATGGGCGGCCGCGAATACGCCCCGGGCTTCGAGCATATTGGCTTCGGCGTCGAGGACCAGGCCGAGACCACGGCCCGCCTGTTGGAGGCCGGCGCGACGGAGCTGAACCCGATCCTGCTGGGCGGCGCCTACTTCGAGGCGAAGTTCCAGTCGCCGGAGGGTCTGGTGGTCGACGTTGGGCATTGGCGGGGTACCAGCCCGCTGCCTGAACCGGCGGCGGCTACGACGAAATAACCTAAGGGTCCGGTAGCCCGAAGCCTAAGCGCAGAGGTGATGACACGGCTACACTGACACAGCTCTCGGGCGAGGCTTCGATCGCCCTTAACCCACTCCGCATAGTCGAGACGGGTGAACCCGTATTGGTGCAGGCCGAAGCGCATGTGCAGGCCGGCGACCAGGAGGTGCTGCGGCGCAAACTAGTGATCACCAACTACGACATAGCCTGCCTCATCGAAGCCTTACGCTGCCAGGTGGCAGGCGTCCATCCCGAGTTCGAGCTTCAGACGCTAGAGGGGCATGCGATCGTTGGCGGACGTAGCGGCGAGGAGATCGCAGGCCGCCAGCCCCATGCGGCGGTGAGTCTCTGGCTGGGCGAGCCCTCCCGGCTGATGCGTGGCGTGCGCATCATTGCGTCCTTCGACCACATAACCGCTTTCTGCGATGACTTGGAGCGAGAGTTGGCGGGCATGGTGGTCCGATTCGCCAACTGACGCTCGGCAAGCTGGCGAAACTTGCCGCTTCCCATCCAGCGGTGCTAGAGTCAAGGCATTCCGTGGCTCCCATAGCGTGGGCCGCGCCCCGTCCATAGAAGGGCCCTCATGATCGCTCGCGCCAACACCGCCCCCGCCTCACCAGCGACGGTCAGCAAACGCCTGGTGCTGTTCACCTGCATGGTCGCGATGGCAGCCGGCAACATGTCCAGCTTCCCCATCGCCGTTATCATGCCGACTATCGCCCAGACCTTCCAGGTGGAGCTTCCCACGGCACAGTGGGCAATGACCGGACACTTTGTCGCCTTAGCAGCGACCATGCTCCCCATCGGCTCCGCCGGGGATATTTTGGGACGTACGCAAATTTTCAAGGCGGGCTTCCTGATTCTCATCGCAAGCCTGCTGGCGGTGCCGCTCTCCTCGTCGCTCGAAATCTTCGTGTTCCTGCGAGTACTGCACGGCGTCGGGGCCGGCATGGTGATGGTGAGCGCTCCGGCCATCGTGTCGGCCATGGTGCCACCGTCCGAGCGGGGCCGCGCGCTGGCGCTCACGTTCCTGGGTGGATTCATCGCCACCGGCGTTGGTCAGCCGTTGTTCGGTGCCATGGTGCAGGCGTTCCCCTGGTTCTCGCCCTTCCTGCTGGTGACCATCCCCAGCGTGCTAGCTTTCGCGCTCTCCTTCAAGCTGCCGGTGGTGAAGAACCCGAACCCACGGCCTTTCGACGCTATTGGGGCGGGGCTGCTGATGTTCGGCAGCGGCGGATTGGTTATCAGCGCCGGCCACGGGCAGGAGGAGGGCTGGGCGTTGCAGCACACGCTGGAACACGTGGTTCCCCTGCTGCTGGCCAGCGTTGCTGCTGTGGTCACCTACATCTTTCACGCACGGCGAGTCACGGACCCGATTCTGCCGCTGGGCTTCTTCCGCAGCGTCACTTTCACTACAGGGGCCATCACCAACAGCCTGGCGCACATGACCATGCTGATGGTGGGCTTTCTGATGCCCTTCTATCTGCAGAATGCCCTGGGCTACCAGCCGTTGCAGGTGGCGATGTTCCTCGTGCCAATGTCCGTGGCCATGAACGTGATGGCCGTGCCCAGCGGCTGGATCTACGACAAGAAGGGATCGCGCTGGCCCTGCTCCATAGCGCTGTTCATGGGCGCCGGCCTGCTGTTCTCCTACCAGGCCCTGACGGTGGATTCGGGTCCCTTCGACATCATGATCCGCATGGTGGTGGCCGGCGTGGTGTTGGGCTTGTTCGTTACCCCTAACGTGTCCGCCATCCTGGGCTCCGTTCCCCCCGAACACCTCAGCGTCGCCGCCGGCTTCGAGCAGACGACCCGCAACATCGGGCATTCCATCGGTGCGGTGCTGTCGTCGGTGGTCGCCACCTTCGTGCTCGGCTCGGTGACGGCCAAGGCCACCCCCGAGACCTACGTGGAAGTACTCCACGGCGCCGGCTTGGTGGCAGGCCTGCTGATGAGCGCCGGCGCCCTGATCGCGCTGATGCGCGACGACACCCGCGGCGGCCGCAAAGTGCCCACTCGAGAGCCGGAGGTCGTCCTAAGGGAGCCTGCTGTCCAGACCGCGTAGCCCGTTTCTAGCGCTGAGCACAAGGCCGGGGAAGTATCCCCGGCCTTCGCCGTGCCTCTTGCGGTAGTGATCATGAGGCTAGTTGGTGATAGTATATGTAAGTTAGATTAATATTTCTTACATATAGATGGGCGTATGAAAGGAGGCTTTGATACCCATGGATGCGAGCATGTTCACGCGCGGGGCTCCGGGCACGGTGGTGCGGGTGGGCCAAGGCGACACGGCATATCACGCGTTCGTGCCAGCGCCATTGCCACCGCAACTCACCTTCGACCTGCCACTGGTCTCGGCGTTGGCCGCTGCTGAACGCGCTCTGGGCGAGCTCAGGGGACTGGCCCAAAACAACCCCAGCATCGGTCTGCTGAGAGCGCCGTTCATGCGGCAGGAGGCCGTGCTCTCCTCTCGGATCGAAGGCACCGTCTCGACGGTGGCGGATGTCTACGCCTACGAGGCGGGCCAACTCGGCCTGCCGGGGCAGTCGGCAGCACCCCCTGAGCATGATGTCCGCGAGGTGTTGAACTACGTGGAGGCGCTCGAATTCGGCCTCAGCCGGCTGGCCAGCCTACCGCTCAGCACCCGATTCATCCGCGAGCTGCACGAGCGGCTGCTGCGTGGTGTACGGGGTGGGTATGCCACGCCGGGTGCGTTCCGCATATCTCAGAACTGGATCGGGGACGCGGGCGCCACGCTCAACACCGCCGTGTATGTGCCGCCGCCGGTGCCTGAGATGACCGAGGCGTTAAGCGCGCTCGAAACCTACCTGCACGCCGAGGAGCTGGCGCCCGCACTGATCCGCGTTGCCTGGGTGCACTACCAGTTCGAGGCCATTCACCCCTTCGTGGATGGCAATGGGCGGGTGGGCCGTCTGCTGATTACGCTGCTGCTGGTGCACTGGGGCCTGCTGCCGGTCCCGGTGGTCTACCCCAGCGTGTACCTGGAGCGCAACCGGGCGGCCTACTACGAGCATCTGCTGGCGGTGAGTACCCAGGGAGCCTGGGAGGCATGGCTGGCGTTCTTCCTGCACGCCATGGCCGACGCAGCACAGCAAGCTGTCCAAAAGGCGCTCCGGCTGGACGCGCTGCGCTCACATTGGCGCGGCGTGGCGCGGGCGTCGGGCAGGTCGAGTCTGCTGGAGCAGATTGTGGACATGGTGTTCGCGGCCCCGGTGATCACCGCCAACGGTGTGATCAAAGCCTTCGGGGTCACTCACCCGTCGGCTATGGGGGCGCTGCTGCGTCTGGAGGCGGCGGGTCTGCTACGCGAGGTGACAGGGCAAGTCCGCAACCGCATCTATGCCGCCGACCTGGTGCTGGAGGCGCTGCACTAGATATGTAAGCTCGGTGCCATAAACTTACATATCTATCGGGCTATGCAACCAAACTTGCATAGCCCGTCGTGCTTCTCCTCTACCTCCCCGCAAACCACTCCGCCAACGGCGCGCGGTTCTTATCCAGCCACGCAGCGGACAGGCGGATGCGCTCCAGCGACTGCTGGACGGTGCGGGCGGCCGAGGGGGCCGGGTGCTCGGCGAAGAAGCCCTCCACCTCGGCGGCGCGATCCAGCGTAGTGAAGCCGCCGGTCATGCCCACCAGCGACATGATGCCGAAGCCGCCCGAGCCGTAGCGGCGGTCGATCTCGTCCCAGTTGTCTTGCACGAACTTCCAGGCCAGCGGGCGGCCGATGCGGTTGCCCGCCACCCCGCCAATCACCATCACCGAGTCTTGCAGCCGCACATCTGGCCCCAGCGCCGTCTCAAGGGTGCGCTGCAACAGTTCCGGCTGCTTGAAGCGGGTGAGCGAGCGCAGGAACCGCAGCTTCTCCTCGGCCAACTCGGCGCGCTTGTAGTGGTCCCACAGCCTATCGTAGGTGTCCTCGTCGCCCTCTTGGCCCACCGTGCCCACAACCACGCCCCGCAGGTCTGGGTGCAGGCTGGCCGGGTCCTTCACGTAGGCCTCGAACCGGCGCTTGGCCTCGGCAATAGCCTCGGGTACGCCGTAGCCGGTGGACATCCCCAGCACCGTGCTGCGCAGCAGCGAGTCGAGGTGGCCCTCGCCGGGCTTGGCGTCCCAGCCCACCTTCGCCAGAATACCCGAGAACAGCTTCTGGCCGAATCCATCGAGCTTGGGCAGGAGATCCTCGGCTAGGATCAGGTTCTCCAGGCTGGCCAGGCAGGACGATACTTCGCCCCACACGGTGGCGTCGGTCTCGCCCGCATAGGCCTCGGCCAGACCCAGATACTGGGTGGCGGGCAGATAGCCGGCCCGCACCAGCGCCCACGCGTCGGACTGTAGGCCGAGGCGGTCCACCGGCGTTAGCTCCTGCCGGCGCACAGCTTCGGTCAGGCGCGCCCATGCGTCGCCGGTGTAGTTCACGCGATAGAAGCCGGTCTGTCCAGCGTTCACCTTGACCCAACCAGCGCCCGGCAGCGCCACGCTGGTCGTGATGGCCTCCATCACCGTTTCGGCGGCAGCCGACGAGCCCTGCCGTGCGGCGCGCACTGGGATCTTCCACTGCGTGCTGTCAGGCTGCGGATTCGTCACATGGTCGTACAGAAAACGCTCCTGCCGCAGGCTCAGCGTGTCGCCGTTGGCCTCGGCGTGCAGCACCGGGTAGCCGGTCTGGGTAATCCAGCTCGCCATCACCGCCGGCACCGCCTCGCCCGATGCGCCTCCCAGCGCCGTCCACAGGTCGCGGCCGCGGGCGTTGGCGTAGCTGTGCGCCCGCAGGTAGCTGCGCAGGCCGTCGCGGAAGGTATCGTGCCCTAGCCAGCCCTCCAGCATGCGCAGCACCGCGCCGCCCTTCTGATAGCTGATGGCGTCGAACAGCTCGCGAATCTGGGCGGGGTCACTCACGGCCACCTCAATGGGGTGCGAGTTGCGCAGGCCGTCGAGTGCCAAGCCGGAGTTGGTGCCGTGCGACACGAACTGCGTCCACATATTCCAGTCGGGGTAGATGTGGTCGACGGTCTTGTCGCCCATCCAGGTGGCGAAGCTCTCGTTCAGCCACAGGTCATCCCACCACGCCATGGTCACCAGGTCGCCGAACCACATGTGGGCCATCTCGTGGGCCACCACCTCCAGAATCCGCTGGCGGGTGCCGGCGGCGGAGTTGGCAGGGTCGAACAGGAGCGCCGTCTCGCGGTAGGTGATGCAGCCCCAGTTCTCCATAGCGCCGGCCGCGAAGTCGGGGATGGCAATGTGGTCGACCTTGGGCAGCGGGTAGGGAATGCCGAAGTAGTCGTTCATGTACTCCAGGATCTTCACGCCGTTCTCCAGCGCAAAGCGGCCCTGTTCGCCCTTGCCCTTGGTGGTGTACACGCCCACCGTCGTCCCGTTGCTCGCCTTGGCGGTCACGTGGTCCAAGTCGCCGACGACAAAGGCCAACAGGTAGGTCGACATCTTCGGCGTCTCTTGAAACCGCACCGCCTTCTTGCCCGCTCCAGCAGGCGTTGTGCTCTCAATCGGCATGTTCGAGACCACGGTGAGGTGTTCGGGCGCAACCATCGTGACCACGAAGATGGCCTTCAC
Organism: Dehalococcoidia bacterium; assembly: GCA_009692935.1. GTDB lineage: Bacteria > Chloroflexota > Dehalococcoidia > SHYD01 > SHYD01 > SHYE01. The sequence goes on from SHYE01000042.1 coordinate 11,693, forward strand.
CGCCGGCTCGTCCCAGCACGGCAGGCAGCGGCGGGCGTCGGTGGCCTCGAACTGGGTGGTAGCCATGGTCTGGGGCTTGCCGTCGGGCCCGGTGTAGGTGCTGCGATAGAAGCCGCGCAGCTGATCGTTCAGGATGCCGGCAAACCGGATGTTGATAGTCGCGTCGCCTGCGAAAGCCACCTTGTCCAGCATCAGGGTCGCGGTCTCCGCGTCCTCGTTGAAGCTGACGGTAGCCTTACGCACCGCGCCGTCAGCCTGGGTGACCGACGCCTCGTGGATGGTCAGCTCCAGCGCGTGCAGCGTGATGACATCAATGGCCTCGGCCAGCTCGACGCTGATGGCGATCGAGCCCTCGAAGGTGAACGCCTCCAGGTCGGGAGTCAGCGTCAGGTCGTAGCGGGTGGGGCGGACGTTGGCGGGCAGGCGGACGTCATCGGGCATGGCGGCGGCTCCTGGGGTGGGATGTGTCCCCTAGTGTACCGCAGGGTTAGCCGGCGGGCAGCGATGTCGGTGGTCTCGACCATGTTGAGGGTCAGATAGGTCTCGGCTACAGCATGTGAGATGAGGGGTCGGTATGCTGGGCGCACTAAGGGTACTTATAGGGTCATCCAGCCGGGAGCGACACGACGGTCGATGACCTCCCTACTGATTTCGCCGCGGCGAGGCGGCGCTCCTGACGTGGAACCACGCCTCCGAGACCGTGCGGCCACACCAGGCCCCCTCGGCTATCTCACCCCCGACGCCTATTATCAACGCTGGCTCGCAGAACACCCCCACGGGAAGGAGGACGTGTCCGACATATCCCGACCCAGTACAGACCAGTGTGCGCAAGCAATGTGTCTGGTGCCATAACACCAGTTCTCGGGGGTGCATCGTTATCATGCCCACGTTTCCTGAGCTAGAGGCCAGCGCTCTTTCAGAGCCCATCTCGTTCGACTGTCCGTTAGAACGCCTGAGGCTTGATCCAGCCAATTCGCGTCTCGCGGGTTTGGGCCCCATTGGCGATAACGCAGCGGTTGTCAAGGCCCTCTGGACTGAAATGAGTGTCGATGAGGTGGCAATCTCTATTGCCGCCAACGGCTACTACAAACATGAGCCACTGCTCGTTATCCCTGCGGTACCGGGAAAGGCTGACCCGAAGACCGATTCCTTCCTGGTCGTTGAAGGCAATCGCAGGCTGGCAGCGACGCTCTTGCTAACCGATCAAAAGCTCAGGGAGCGGGTTAAGGCGACGGATCTTCCCCTTATCGGCGACGCGCGACAAAGAGCGCTCCAAGAGCTCCCCTCCTACTTTTCCAGAACAAGGAAGTCCTCTGGCCCTACCTCGGATTTCGGCATGTAAACGGAACGAAGCCTTGGGATTCGTACAGCAACGCTAGTGATCGGCCACGGGTATATGGGTGATACGCGCTGGGGTGGTGCGCGTTATCTCCAGTATGAAACGCTTCATGGTGACCCTCCTAGGAGAAGAACGTACGGCGCTCCGCAAGCTCCTCAGAGGAGGGAGCGCTGCCGCACGAGTGTGATGCACGCCCAGGTTCT
>SHYE01000043.1 GCA_009692935.1 Dehalococcoidia bacterium
AAGTCCCCGTACATGACCTGTGCCCGCTGGGTACGGAGCTCGCCGGCCAGTCGCTCGCGGGCAATGCCAGCGACGTCTGGCAGATCGAACACGGTTCCTGTGAGATGGTCGCAATGCCGTAGTAGGGCAGCGAGCCACGAGCCGGTGCCACCCCCTAGGTCGAGCATCCGTTGATGACCGGCGAAGTCGTAAGCGGTTGGGAGCGCATTCGCCTGAGGTGCTTGGTTCGCCTCCACCCCTTGCGAGACAATTCGCTGTTGCTCTGGGGAACGCCCCGTATTTTCCTGAACGTGGCCAGTGCGGATAGTCTCCTCGAGATTGGCCCACTGGGGGTAGCTTATTTGGTTGAAAAAGCGGAGGTATGGGCAAAGGTCTCCCGGCCCTTGGCCGCTGAGGAACGCCGCCGCGGCCGGCCCGTTCTGATAACGGTCATCCTGGCGCTCGATCATCCCCAAGGCAACCAGCGCATCCGCGAGGATTCTCACCCTTGGCTGCGCTATGCCGGTGAGCTCCGCCAGCCGGTCAAGATTAGCCGGCCCCAAAGCTAACTTCTCGAAAAGCCCCACCTCGTTGGCGACGAACAGGTGCTTAGCGGCCATGAATCCGGTGGCCAACTGGTGGATTGCGTCAGGCGTAACCGGATTAGGCGGTGCACTACGGTTTTCAGCCATGCTGGTCCCCTCTTTCGTCGCTCCAAGCCCCGGACGATGAGTTCGGCGTTCTTCATGCGGTCAGTTGCTTCCCACCGGGACACACCCAGGAAACGCTCCCTAGCCCCTCTCCTTCGGCATGCTCAATGCGGCGCCTCGGCCAGGAAAGGGAATGACGCGGTATCAATCCTACCCGCTCTAGTGCGGGGGGACAAACCGGCGTGATGGCGGGCGGGCCTCGGCGATAATCATGCGGTCGAGACCGGCGAGGTCTTTCTTCAGGCGGACGCGGCCTTCGGGAAAGGCCTGCAGGGCGAGCTGGGTGACGGCTTCACCCTGATCGGCGCCGATCTCCAGCATCACGGCGCCGCCCTCGCGCAGTGAGGCCGGAGCTTGCTGCAACAGCCGTCGAATCGCGTCGAGGCCATCGGGGCCGCCGCACAGGGCGTCGAAGGGCTCGAAGGCCAGCTCCACCTGGGTTGCGCCGCACCACAGCGGCATCTGATCCTCTCGCACGTAGGGCAAGTTGGCGATGATCAGGTCGACCGGCGCTTGGAGCGGCCGCAGCAGGTCGCCCTCCAGCAGCATCACCCGGCCAGCCACCCCCAGGCGCTCGGCGTTGGTGGCGGCCACTTCCAGGGCGCTGGGTGAGGCGTCGATGGCGTAAACGGCGCCGCCGGGGTAGTTGCGGGCGATGCTGACCGCGATGGCGCCGGAGCCGGTACCGACGTCGGCAATGGCGAGGCGCTGGCCGAAGTGGCCGCGCAGCCAAGCCAGCGCCTCGTCGACCAGCAGTTCGGTCTCGGGTCGGGGAATCAGCACCCGCTTGTCCACCAGGAAGTCCAGGGCGTAGAACTCGCGCTGGCCGGTCACGTAGGCCAGCGGCTCGCCGGTCACCCGCCGGGCAACAGCAGCATCGAGTGCGGCGACGGCAGCCGCTTCGGCGACATCGCCGCGGTGGGTGTAGAGCTGGGTGCGGGCGATGCCCAGTACATGCATCACCAGCACCTCGGCCTCCAGCCCGGCCTCGAGGTCGTCGGCGTCCTCTAGCCGGCGGCGGGTGGCGATCAGCAGGTCGTTGATGGTGGGCATGGGGTTAGCATAGCGCGTCGCGGCTCCCCGTCATGCTGACGCCAGGAAGCATCTGGTGGGGTGGGGCCGGACGTTCGTGCCGATTCAGCGCGGCGTGGGTCCACCGAAACTGCGCCCCACTGCCGCCAGATGCCTCGCGCACCCGGCATGGCAGAACCTCTGGCCTGCTGTCATGCTGACGCCAGGAAGCATCTGGTGGGGCGGGGGCCGACGCTCGTGCCGATTCAGCGCCGCGTGGCCCCACCGAAACTGCGCCCCACCCCCGCCAGATGCCTCGCACACTCGGCATGACACGCACGGCGGGGCCGATGCCTACCCCAACTGATCTTCCAGCAGGCGCGCCTGCTCGCTGGTCGCCACGGCGTCGATCAGAGCGGCCATGTCGCCGTCGAGCAGTTCCGTGAGGTTGTGGAAGTTCACGTCGATGCGCTCGTCGGAGATGCGGCTCTCGCGGAAGTTGTAGGTGCGGATCTTCTCGGCGCGGTCGCCGGTGCCCACCTGGGCCTTGCGGGTCTGGCTCATCTCCGCGGCGATCTTCTCCTGCTGCGATGACAACAGGCGAGCTCGCAACACCGACATCGCCTTGGTGCGGTTCTTGAGCTGCGACCGCTCATCTTGGCAGATGACCACCAGGCCGGTGGGCAGGTGCGTCAGGCGCACGGCGGTGGCCACCTTGTTCACGTTCTGGCCGCCAGCGCCGCCCGCGTGGAAGATATCGACCCGAATGTCGTTCTCGTGGATGTTCACCTCCACCTCGTCGGCCTCGGGCAGCACGGCCACGGTGGCGGTGGAGGTGTGGATGCGGCCTTGAGCCTCGGTGGCGGGCACTCGCTGCACCCGGTGCACGCCGCTCTCGTACTTCAGGCGGCTGTAAGCGCCCTTGCCGTTGATCTCCAGGATGAAGTTGTCGCCATCGCCGCTGGAGATGACTTCGGTCTGCCAGCGGCAGCGTTCGGCGTAGCGGATGTACATGCGCAAGAGGTCGGCAGCGAACAGGGCCGCTTCGTCGCCGCCGGTACCGCCGCGAATTTCGATGATGACGTTCTTGGTGTCGTTGGGGTCTTTGGGCAGCAACAGCAGCTTAATGGCTTCCTGCAGCTGCGCGGCCTTCACGTCGAGGTCATCCAGCTCCTCGCGGGCCATGTCGCGCATCTCGTCGTCGGTCGCCTCGGCCAGCAGGGCTGCGGTTTCTTCTCGCTGGTTGAACGTGGAGCGGTACTGGCGGAAGGCGGTCACCAGGTCCGTCAGGCCCGACTGCTCCTTCCCCAACGCCTGGAGGCGCGCCGGGTCGGTGGCGACGTCGTTCTGGCCCATGAGGGCGCTGATTTCCTCATAGCGGTCTTCGATGGGTTGGAGTTTGTCGAGAAGGCTGGTGGCGGTAACCATGGGGATACTCGGGAAGGTTGAACCGGGAGGCGGGAACTGGGACGGAGGCGTCTGCACGCACAGTATAGCATCGGGAGGCACAAGGCCCCACTCCTGGGTGCCGACGACAGGAGTTCCGCCTTCGGGTGGCGAGCTCAGCTGGGCTGGTAACCGCGGCCTGCGGAGTGGCGATCCCTCACCGCCCACCCGCCCTCGTGAACTCTCCTTCCACGGGGCTCAGTCAACAGGCTTGCGTTGGACCGGGGCGCGGGGCTCTGGCTGCAGAGGATTCCTGTTTGCTGAGCGCCGTCGAAGCGACCGGGAATCCGCTGGACGGTGACCCGCAACCGGGGTGTTGGTACGCTCCCCGCCTGATGCCTTCGACGGGGCCCAGGCAACAGGCTTGTGCGACACCCGCTCGGCTTTTTAGCTGGCGGGCTGGAGGGGAAGTGGTTCCCTTCGGCGCGCTGGGGGCAGGCTGGCTTACCACGAACGGGAATCAACGGCAGCGGGCGCTGCGCAGTACGCTGAAGAACATCTCCGGGGTGCTCAGATGCCGGGCGGGCCGCCGAAGGCGCGGAAGGGTTCCGGTACGTAGTGTTGCAACACCTGCGCCCAGTCCGGCACGGCTTCGGCGATGGCTTCGTCATCGTGCGAGAGCCCGCAGAGGTGCCGCAGGGCGTGTCCAGCACCTGTTCAATGCCGATAACCGGCGGTGGGGCAGTGGCATCGCCGCGGGCCAGCTCAGCATGCCGCACCTGCGCCAACTCCCAGGACTCGGGCGTCGGGGATTCTGGGGATACCACCGCCAGGTAGGTCAGCACCACCTCCGACCCCGCGTGGCGCCAGGAGGTGGAGTGCAGCACGATGGGTGTGAGGCCGAGCATACGCAAGGCCTGCGCTGCCACCGCCTCTGGCTTGGCGCCCGCCGGCCACCCGACGATGAACGACTCGGCGCAGTCGGGGCGAAGCGCTACCGGGGCGCTGCGATGCAAGGCCACCACCAGCACCTCGATGGCCTGCATCACGAAGTCCGCCGACCACGGCAACTCCGAGACGGGATCGGGCATACCGGTTATGCCGTCGGAGGGCCGTGGGTTGGTCACTCCGGTTAGCCTGTGGTGGTCGATCCTAAGCGGGGACCGCCAACTCCATCACCTGCTCGGCCGTGAGGGTCTGGTTGTGGGTGGCTTTGCCGTGCTCTTGAACGGTGGTCACCCACCTCGGCTTTGGTGCCATGGGTACGCCAGCCACAAGGGCAGGTCACTTGCCATCGGTCGGATGCTTGCGTGGTCATGGGCGTCACCTCATTCTCGCTCTGCGCCCACTATAGGGGCGGTTGGCAGATGCTAGCAACGCCAGCTTGGCAAAGCCTTGGCGGACCGGAGCAAACGCTCGCCCGCCAGCTCGCATTACATCGCGAAGCGGTCGAGGGCGGCTTCGTCGAACTCCAGGCCGAGGCCGGGGCGCTGGGGCACGATGAGCTTGCCGTCGGCCTTGTCCAGCTCCGGCAGCTCCTTGAACATCGGGGTGCTCCAAGGCATCCACTCCACGTAGGTCCCGTTGGGGCAGGCCGCCAGGGTGTGCACCTGCACTTCGGGCGCGAGGTGGGTGACCACCGGCAGGTTGAACACCTCGGCCATGCGCGCCACCTTCATCCAGCCGGTGATGCCACCTGCCCGCATGATGTCGACCATCACGATATCGACCGACTGCTGTTCGACTGCCTGGCGGAACGGGGCGAGGCCGTAGTGGTACTCGCCGGCGGCGATCGGCGTGTCGAGCGCGGCGGCGATGCGGGCGAGTCCGGCGAAGTCCTGGTGGTGCACCGGGTCCTCCAGCCAGTAGATGCCGAAGTCAGCCATCTTCCGGCCGATGGCGATGGCCCGGTTCACGTCCCACATCTGGTTGATGTCGATCATCAAGTCGATGTCGGGGCCCACTGCGTCGCGCATCACCTGCATCCGCTCGATCTCCCGGGCGACGGTCGGCTCGGCCCCCAGGCGGAACTTCATCGCGCGCCAGCCTTCGGCCACCAGCTTGGGGGCGGTCTCGGCCAGCCGGGCGATGTCCCAATCGCGCCACAGCCAGCCACTGGCATAGGCGGGCACTCTGTCGCGGTGGCCGCCCAGCAGCTTGTACAAGGGCAGGTTGGCGGCCTTGCCCTTGATGTCCCACAAGGCGATGTCGATGCCGGCCGCGGCGCGGGTGACCAGGCCTGCGGGCGACCCGCCACCGCCCAGTGTCAGCAACCGCTGTTGGGTCGCCTCCACCATCTCGGGGTCGGTGCCCACGATGAGGGCGGCGAATGCGTCGACGGTTTCTTTGAGCGCCTTGGCCGTGGCGACCGCGCCAAAGCCGGTGTAGCCGATGCCCTCGATACCGGCGTCGGTCTGGAGCTTGATGGTGACGTAGGGTGTCGGGGTGTTGGGCACGGGGCCGCCGTCGCGAGGAACGGAGACGAGGCGGGTGGTGAAGCCGGTGATCTTCATGGGGCGGGTCTCCTGATAGTGGCCGTGGGTCGTGGTGGTGGTGGTTCCGAAGCCCTCACCGATCCCCTCTCCCCTTGGGAGAGGGGATCGGATCGGATCGGCTACGGCAGCTTCTTGTCCGGGAACTGGGACATGGCCGCGTCGCCGCCGTCGACCACAAGGTCGGCACCGGTGACCCAGGCGCTCTCGTCGCCCGCGAAGTAGAGCGCGGCGTAGGCCACGTCGACGCCGGAGCCGTAGCGGGTGGCCAGGGTGCCGAGCTTGGGGAGCGTGTCGGCGCTGTAGGGCGGCTGTGGCAACGGCAAGCGCATGCGGCCCGGCGAGATGTTGTTCACCCGGATGTTGTCGGGCGCGCCCCGCCATGCCAGACTTTGGCTAATGCCGATCATGCCAAGCTTGGCCCCGTGGTAGGCGGGCGTGCCCACCAGCCGGGTGAGCGGCGCGGCCCCCACGTTGATCACGGACCCGCTGCCGCGAGCCTGCAGGTGCGGCCAGGCAGCGTCGGTCACGTTGATCAGCGTTTGCAGCAGGTTGGGCATGGCCTCGGTGAAGAAGGCGGGATCCGCGGCGGTCAGCTCGGGGTGAGCGCCGCTGTAGCCGCCGGCCACGTTGGCCACGATGTCGAGGCCGCCGAAGCGCCGCACGCACTCCGCTATCGCGGCTAGCACCGCCGCCTGGTCCTTCAGGTCGAGCAGCGCCGTGGCTACCCGTTGGTCGGCCTCAGCGCCGGCCGCCGCCCGCGTCTGGCGGGCCGTTTCGTCGAGGTTCGCCTGATTGCGGGTCACCAGCATTACACAGGCGCCCTCCTGCGCGAACAGCACCGGGATGGCCCGGCCCATGTTGTCGCCCGCCCCGGCGATGAACGCCACCTTGCCCTTGAGTCGCATGTCTGGCCCCCCTGAGTCGCCATTGAGGTATCGTACGCCACATGTCCAACAGATGACTCGCGACCGCAACCGTCGCCGCAACCAGCGCGCCCCTCGCCCCAACGCGCTAAGTCCAGCGTAGCTACGGGTGTAAGCGACATGCCTAACCCCCGACTGGTACCGACGGTGGCGGCGTCGCTGCTTGCCGAATCGGCTTGGCCAGATACAGGCCCACCATCGCCAGCGCCCACGATGCCGTGATGAGCCAGAGCCCGACGCCGTAGTTGCCGGTGAGGTCGGCGCTCATGGCCATCATGCCGGCGCCCGATCCCGCGATCAGCGCGGTGGCGGGGCGGGTCATACCGGTGATGGAGCCGAGGTGCTGGCGGCCGAAGTAGGCGGGCCACACCATCTGTGCAAAGCCGATCTGCCCGCCGATGCCCAGCCCCACCGCCGCCGAGCACACCAGCGAGAGCGGCCCCTCCACCACCAGAAACAGCGGTGTGGTGACCACGCCCAGCGCCGCCACGCCCATGAGCACCGGCCGAATGTGGAACCGGTTCACGAAATAGCCCCAGAAGAACCGTCCGATCACCGAGAACAGCCCGTAGATGCTGAAGCCCGCCACCGCCATCTCTGGCGGCAGCCCTTTATCGGTGTAAATTGCGACGAGGCTAACCGGCAGGCCGGTGTTGGAGAGGCCGCCCACCGCGACGGCCGCCGCCAGCATATAGAGCACCGGCATCTTGGAGGCCTGCGCCAGAGTGTAGCTGACGTCGGCGACTCGGGTGGGGGCGGCGACGCCGTCAGCGCGGGGCGGGGGCGCGGTGTCGCCGTCGGGCAGCAGGCCGATGTCCTCGGGTTGCCTGCGCACCAGAATGGCCGGCACCGCCGCGACCAGGAACGTGATGATGGCCAGCACCGCCCAGGTCGGTCGCCAGGTCAGCCAGTCAATGAGGATGGCGACGATGGGCGGGATGGCGAAGGCCGAGGCGGCGCTGCCCATGGTGGCCCAGGCCATGGCGGTACCTCGCTTGCGGATGAACCACTTGGGCACAATGGCGCCGATAATCTGGCCGCCCTGTGCCGCCGAAGCGATGCCGCCGAACACCCCGAACAGCAGCAGAAACTGCCACTCCTCGCGCACAAAGCTGATGGGCAGCACGCTGGCGCAGATGCCCACGCCCGCCACCAGCGTCAGAATGCGCGGCCCGCGCTCGGTATCGAAGAAGCGGCCCAACAGCGGCGACATAAATATGGCCATGTAGGAGCGGATGTTGATGGCGCCAAACACCGCCGATCGGCTCCAGCCCAGCTCGTCGATCATCGGCACGGCGAACACGCCGACGGCCCACACCAGGGCCACGTTCATGAAGCCCGTCAGGAAGCCGATGGCCACAATAACCCAGCCGTAGAAGAAGGGGAGTCGGGCCTGCCAGTGCGATCGGGCGGCGATGGTGCCGGTCATTGGGGGTGGTCTCTCCGGTCGAGATGGTGCTGGAGCCCGGGCCCGCTGGTCCTGAGCCACTTCGTTGCCGAACGAGCGTGCCGCTGCCCAAGGAGCAGCTCATCTGCTCGCCCTGCGAGGGCCTCAGGATGAGCGGGCCGGGAGGCGCTGACCGGCGGCCGGCAGGGCCGACGCGTGCTCATTGCACCACGATTGCCACGTCGCTTAGCAGCTCTTCGCAATGACGGCGTTACGAGGCTCATGATTGCACTGCAAGGCGGGAGCGCTGCGTCCACAGAATGGCGGCGAAGGTTGCGGCGAACACGAGGTCAAGCACGCCGAACGCCAGCAGCGCGGTCGAGCCATCGCCATCGAGGAACAGGCCAAGCACGGCGAGGGCGTAGGCGGTCTTGCCGGCGGCGCCTGCGGCCAGCACCGGCACCCGGGCGGCCGGCCGGCGGGCCGCCAGCAGATAGCTCAACCCCCAGGCCGACGCATTGATCCACGTTGCCCGGAAGAAGAACGCCTGGACGGGGTCGGCCATGTTCAGTCCGCCAGCGTAGAACTGGGTGAGATGTTGCGTAGGATCGGCCAGTGCGCTGGCGCCGGCGAAGATGTTCCAGACGCCCAGCAAATAGAGGATGGTCGATGTCCAGCGCTCAGTCACGATCGCCAACCTCCTCGCGGTCTGCGGTGGTGGTCATTCTCGCGCCAGGAGGCGCGTGCCGCAAACCCAGCGCCCAGGCGGGAGCAACACGTTGTTGTACGCCGCACACCACGGTGGCTGTTAGCCATTACGTGTGCACCGCACGGCGCGCCGGAGGGGCGAACAGCAGCGCAGCGCCGCATACCACCCACGAGACGGTCACCAGCAGGAAGCCCAGGTTGTAGTCGCCGAAGCCATCGCGTACCGAAGCCAGCACCAAAGGCCCGGCGCTGGAGGAGAGGATGGCTAAGGGCCGAGCTACGCCGGTGATCGCGCCAAGGTGCGCCCGCCCAAAGTAGCCGGCGAAGGCCGCTTGGTTGTAGGTCACGAAGCCGCCCACAAAGAATCCGGCGATGGGCGCGTACAGCAGCGCGATTCCGCCCGGGAGCACGATCATGGTCCAGGCTGTGGCGGCGCCGTAGCCGGCGATGCACAGCAGCAGCGTGCGAATGTGCAGGCGGGCGGCCCAATAGCCCCAGAAGAAGCGGGCCGCCATGGAGAAGACGCCGTACAGCGTGAACGCCCAGGCGGCGGTCTGGGGGGTGAAGCCGCGGTCGACGTAGATGGGCACCATGCTGGCGGGCAGACCGCCCAGGCAGAAGCTGCCGGCGGCGATCCCGACCGTCAGCACCCAGAAGGTGCGGGTGCGCACGGCCACGCGCCACGGTACGCTCACCTCGATGGTTGCGGCGATCGCGCCGGGCGCGGCGGCGCCGTCGGGCTGCAGGCCGATGTCTTCGGGCTGGCGGTGCAGCAGAAAGGCGGGCAGCACGGTGGTCACGAACACCAGCGCGCCCAGCGCCAGCCAGGCATAGCGCCAGCCCAGGCCATCGATCAGCCAGGTCATGGCCACTGGCATCGCGAAGGGCGACGCCCCACCCGCCAGGCTGGCCCAGGCAATGGCCGTGCCGCGGCGTCGCACAAACCACTTGGGCACCGTGGCGCCCAGCAGCACGAAGCCTTGGCCTACGGACGAGAGCCCGCCCACCAGCCCGAACCACAGCAGGAACTCCCACTCTTGCTGCACGGTGCTGGAAAGCACCACGCTGAGGCAGCCGGCCAGACCGCTGAACACCAACAGCCAGCGGGCCCCTCGGGGGCGGTCGGCCAAGCTCCCCACCAGCGGGGCCGACACCAGCGCAGTCACCCCCCGCAGCGCCGATGCGCCGTAGATGGCCGACCGGCTCCAGCCCAGCTCGTCTTGCATGGGAATGACAAACACGCTGGTAACCCATGACTGACCGGAGTTGAAGAACCCCACCATGAAGGTGATGCCGACAATCACCCAGCCGTAATAGAACGGCAGCCGGGCCTGCCATCCGGCCCCGGGGCCGGGCGGGGCCTGTGCCGTCATCGCGGCGCGGCAGACTCGCGCTTGGGGTCGGCGGCCAGCAGGGCGGCGGCGCATAGGCCCCAGCACAACATCACCAGCCACATGGCGGGGCCGTAGTTGCCGAAGGTATCGAAGCACAGCGCCATGATTACCGGACCACCGCCGTTGATCAACGTGCGGAAGGGGTGGGCGAAGCCGGCAATGGCCCCGAGGTGAGCGCGCCCGTAGTAGTCGGCCCAGATGGATTGGCTGAAGGCAACGTAACCGCCCACGCTAAAGCCGGTGAACGCCGAGTACACCAGCACCGGCGGGCCCTCCAGCAGCAGGTACAGCGGCGTGCTCACCAGGCCCATCACCGCTATGCCCAGCAGCACCCAACGGATGTGCATGCGGGTCAGCAGATAGCCCCAGCCGAAGCGCCCGATGATGGAGAACATGCCGTAGATGCTGAAGCCCAACACCGCCAGGTCACGCGATAGCTCTTTGTTCACGTACATCGGTACCAGGCTGGCCGGCACGCCGCCGTTGTTGAAGGTGCCCAGCGACACCCCGAACAGCAGGATCCAGAACAGCGGGCTGTGCAGCGCCTCGCTCAGCTTCCACGACTGCTGCTCGGTGCGCACCACCGGCTGCTGCCCGGCAGGCGTGGGCAGCGGCTGGGCGGCACCGTCGGGCAGCAGCCCCACGTCTTCTGGCTGGCGGCGCAGCAGCATGGCCGGCAGCGCCGCGGTCAGAAAACTGAGTACTGCGAAGATCACCCAGGTCTCGCGCCAGCCGAAGGCGTCGACCGACGCGGTGACCATGGGCGGGATTAGCAGCGCGGCCACGCCGGAGCCCATAGTGGCGTAGGTGAGCGCGGTGCCTCGGCGGCGGATGAACCACTTGGGCACAATAGACGAGAAGATGGCCCCGGCCTGGCCCGCCGCCGAGATGCCACCCAGCACGCCGAATAGCAGGATGAACTCGAGTTCCGTCTGCGCCAACGTGATGAGGTAGAGGCCGATGGCCATGGTGGTGCCCGACACGAGCGAGATGACTTGCACGCCGTTCGGCCGATCGAACCACGGGCCGATAAACGGCGCCACCACTGCGCCCAGGTAGCTGCGCAGCGTCAACGCGCCGAAGATGGCCGACCGGCTCCAGCCTGTGTCCTGCTCCATGGGCAGCGAGAGCACGCCCGTGGCCCAGCTCTGCCCGCCGCCGATGAGCCCCATCCAGAACGACACCGCGACGATTACCCAGCCGTAGAAGAAGGGGACGCGCGCCTGCCAATGCCGGGAGCGCGCGAGCGGCTCCTGGGCGCTCAACCGGCGGCCGGCGCCGGATCGCCGGGGTGCAGCGGCGTTTTCGGGGGGCGCACCAGGTACAGGCACAGGCTGCACACCGCCACGGCGACCGTGACTACCAGAATGCCGGTGTCGTAGCTGCCGAGGCTATCGCGCAGGAAGGCGAGCATGAAGGGACTGCCCGATATCAGGATAATTCCCATGGGGCGGGCCACCCCGCTGATCGCGCCGACATGCCCCCGCCCGAAGTACACCGACCACACCAGCTGATGCATGGGCACGTAAGCGCCCACGAACAGGCCGACCAGCAGGCCGTAGCCCAGCGCCCAGGAACCGATACCGGGCGGAAACAGCAGCAGCGAAGGCGTGACCAGCGCGCCGAAGGCGGTGAGGCCGATGAGCAGCGGGCGGATGTGCACTCGGTTGGCGATCCACCCCACCACGAACTTGGTAGTGATCGACCCGACGCCGTACAACGTTAGGGCGACGCCGGCGTCCTCCAACGTGAAGCCGCGGTCGACGAAGATGTTGGCCATGTTCGCGGGGATGCCGTTGTTGGCCAGACTGCCGATGGACACGCCGACCATGAGAAGCCAGAAGGTGTTGGTGTGCAGCGCCTCCTTCAGCGTGAAGCTGTACACCTCCTGCACTCGGACCGGTCCTGCCATACCGGGAGCCGGGACCTTCTCGCCGTCGGGGAGCAGGCCGATGTCCTCGGGCTGGCGGCACAGCAGGATGACCGGGAGCGTGGCGAAGATCAGCGCCAGCACGCCGAGCACGATCCAGCTGTCGCGCCAGCCCACGGCGGTGTTCAGCACGCTGATCAACGTGGGCATGATGAACGCCGCCAGCCCGCCACCGGTGGTGGAGATCGCCACAGCGAACCCGCGCCGCTTGATGAACCACTTGGGGACAATGGCGACCGAGATGCCGCTCTGCACCGTCTGCGCGACGCCGCCGATGACGCCGAACAATAGGGCGAACTGCCACTGCTCGTGCACCTGGCTGACGGCTGCCAGTGTCAGGCTATTGAGCAGGCCGCCGATGAGCATGAGGGTGCGAGGGCCGTCCTTGCGGTCGAGGAAGCTGCCCATCAGGGGCGAGACCACGATGCCGATCCAGCCGCGCAGGCTCACCCCGAAGAAGTAGGCGGAACGGCTCCAGCCCATCTCGTCTTGCATGGGCACGGCGAAGAGGCCGGCGGCCCAGGTGAGGCCGATGCCAAAGAACGCGCCGAAGAAGCCGAGGCCAACCACAATCCACCCGTAGAAGAACGGGAGGCGGGCCTGCCAGGGGCGCGGGGCGGAGGCGGGTTGGGTGTTGTGGGCCACGCTCGTCCATAGAGTGGGCACCGGAACGCCGCGGCGTGGGCCGTGGGCATGCATGGGCCCGGGAATGCCGAAAGTATAGTCCTTCAGCATCGGCGTGGGAACCAAGGGGTGAGTGCAGTTACGCCGCGGGGGCTGCACCACCCTCTCACCAAATGCTTCCTGCGTCAGCATGACGCTGGCCGAGCGTTGTCATGCCGAGGCGACGAGCATCTGGCGGGGTGGGGTCGGCTGTCGCCCATTCAGCGGCTAAAGCACCATCGTGCGCCGCGAGGGCTGCACCCACCCCCCGCCAGATGCTTCCTTACGTCAGCTTGACAGGCGCCCGCTGGGGCCGGTGCTTGACACCGATGTGCCGTCGCCCGTTAATGGGGACATTCTTGCCCGTGCGCCCAGCGCTACCGGCCTACATCGGAGGAACGCTTGCCATGCCGCACAAAGTGGTGGTGCCCCTAGGCCTCGGCCGCTACGATTCCATCGCCACCCTGCTGGAGGACCAAGGCTGCGAGATTCTGCGGATGCCCCCCCAAGAACCGGGCAAGCTCATGCAGTGGACGCCCGAGTTGATCGACCGGTACTTTGCCGACGCCGACGCCTTCGTCGGGAGCTTTGCCGGACTGAAGATTACCCGTGCCGTGCTGGAGGCCGG
>SHYE01000044.1 GCA_009692935.1 Dehalococcoidia bacterium
GTTCCAGGAGCCGTACTGGAAGGTCTCGCCGATGGTGATTCGGCGCTCTTGTGTCTTGATATAGGCGCTGATGACCCGCAACAGAATAACGCTGGGCTCCACCAAGTCATCGCTGGCTACCTGCACCCGTAAGTCCTGCTGGCCAACCTCAGACAGACCCGAGGTCCAGGCACACAGGAAGCCGGTCTTGAACTCCACCCGCTGATCAGCCACGGCAATCGCCGCTCGCCAGGCGTCCCAACGCCGGGCGCGCCACTTAGTCGGCCACCACGTAGGCCACTGGCACCCCAGCATCGGCGCTGCGGGCTCGGGCCGTCGCGTCCACCCAGTTCTCGCCGTTAGGCAGCACCACCGACGCAGGACGGACGCGGTAGACCTCAGGCTTCTCGACGGTCGGCGGCAGTGCGCCGGTGTCCTGGAAGTCCTTCGCAGCGCGGATCAGGATGCGACGCACGGTGATGATCATGCTGTCGGAGGTGCCCAGGTGCTCGCGGTTGCGGCCGTAGATCTCGCCCATGCTCTCCACCATCGCCAGGTCTTGGGTTTTGGGATCGCGCGGGATGCCACTGAACATCCGGGTCTTCTCGGCCGTGTGGTCGCGCATGTAGTCGTTACCCACGTGGGCGGGCGGCCGGTAGCGAGACAGCGGGTCGCTGCTGCGCGGCCGGTAGCCCCCAAGACGGTGATACGGGTCGTAGGCTTTGCGGCGCTCTTCGGGCAGCGGCTGCTCCAGGTTGTAGCCCATGCCGACCATCACCGTGTGCGAGTCGTCGAGCGGCAGCCAGGCGTTCACGGCAAGGCGATCACCCTGGCTGGCGGCAATCATAGTGTAGAAGGGGAACATGAATTGGGTGATGCGGTACCACTGGTCGCCCTGAGCGTTCCACTGCCGTTGGGCTGCGTACACCGCGCCGTAGTCGGTCGGCAGCACGTGCAGTCGCGGGTTCTTATCGAGGTTGTTGGCCGCGAGGAACAGCCGTGACTCCTCGATCTGCTCCTTGACGATTCGTGCGTGCAGATAGTCGATGTGCGACGAGTCGACGTCGCCTTCGAGCGACTGCACCCAGTTGCAATCGTAGAAGTGCATCGCAGGATGGCCCGCGTACTCGGGCGCCACCGTGTTGTACTCGAAGGGCGGCACCGGCGGCGGCGTCTCTCGCGGGCCCATATACACCCAGATCATGCCGTTGCGCTGCTCAGCACGATACGCCCTAAGCTGAATCTTGTGCTTGAAGTTACTCTCGGCGGGCTCATTCGGCATGTCGGTACAGGTGCCGGTGGTGTCGAACTTCCACCCGTGATACACGCAGCGCAGGCCGCTCTCCTCATTCCGCCCGAAGAACAAACTTGCGCCGCGATGTGGGCAGCTCTCGGCCACCACGCCAATCTTCCCCGAGGAGTCGCGAAAGGCGATCAGGTTTTCGCTCAGCAGGCGCACACGTATGGGGGCGCCGTCTGGTTCCGACAGCTCGGCGGCCGGGATACCAGGCAGCCAGTGCTCTCGCATCAGGTTGCCCATCGGTGTGCCCGGCCCGACCCTGCACATCAACTCATTGTCCTGGGGACTCAGCACGGCGGCGCCTCCACGAAGTCGTTGCGGGTAGCGTAGGCGTCGCACTCAGGGGCTGTCAAACGACCCGAGGCACGGTGGACAGCCAGGCTGCAACCGAGCGAGGTGAGGTGAGGTGTACCACATGCAGGTGGCTATGCTCTGGCGGCGGCTCGGTCCAGTGTGGTCTTGCCGCCGCCCGTGGCGCCGATGATGGCGATGCGCATGCCAGCCGGGCCTACCTTCATACCGTCCCCAGAGTCTCCACTCAGGGCGCCTGAACACGGATACGTTCCCTAGGCGCCCTTAGGCGTCACGCGGTCTGGTTCCGTCATTTCGCCGATGGCCACTTGAATGGCGGTGAGTTGGGTATCGAGCGTCGTCTCTACCCGGCGGAGTTGCAGCAGGATGTACTCGTTGGTCTGGCGCAGTCGCTCGGCAGCTTCATGGTGCGCCTGATTGGCCTGCTCTTGGGCCTGACCGCGGCCTTGGTCTACCATGCGCTCGGCCTCGGCATGAGCGGCCCGCACGAGATCGTGCTGATCCAGCTTCTGCCGATAGGCTGCCTCCGCCTCTTCCCGCAGGTTCTGGGCGCCCATGCGGGCGTCTTCCAACAGCCGGTCCTGCTGTTGCAGCACTTCGGTGGCATGCTCCAAGCTGTCGGGAATCGAAGCGCGCAACTCGTCGAAGAGCTCGAACAAGCGCTGGCGATCCACCATTACTCTGCCGGTGCCGGGCACGCCAAAGCCCTCCCCGATCAGCTCCTCCAACCTGTCCAGCAAGTGCAATACGTCCATGACATCGACCTCCGAGCGCTAACCCTTGGGGGGGAACTTCTCCGTCAATGCGACGCCCACGTGGGGGGGCACCATCTCGCGCATGGGTTTTCCCAGCATCCACAACTCTTTGATTCGGCTGGAGCTGAGGTAGTGGTAGTCGTGGCTACTCATCATGAATACGGCCTCCACATCGGGCGCCAAACGCTTGTTGGTGAGGGCCATCTCTTGTTCGTACTCGAAGTCCGACAAGGCTCTGAGGCCACGCACCAACACTCGAGCGTCCGCCTCCACCGCCAAGTCTACGGTCAGGCCGGTGTAGGCGCGCACCGAGATCTTGGGGCTATCGGACACAGCGGCGCGCCACATCGCGATGCGCTCCTGAGTAGTGAACAGCAGGTTCTTGGGCGGGGCATCGTACACGGCCACAATCACCTCGTCGAACAAGATGGCGGCCCGATTTGCGATATCGAGGTGCCCCAGGGTCAGCGGGTCGAAGGTTCCGGGATAGATTGCACGGATCAACGGTCTTCCCCCTCAAACGCGTAGACCGAGAACACGGTATCTCCGTAGCCTCGCTGCTTCACCCGCACTAACGGGCCGAAGCGTTCGGCCGCCTGCCCACGCCGGGTGTGTTCTGCCACCACCACAGTATCCGGTGTCAGCAGCCCGCGGTCTAGCAGCGCCTGCACCACGGTGCCATCAATGCCCTCCGCGTAAGGCGGGTCGAGCAGGACGATGCCATAGGGACCCTGCAGTTGGGGCAACGCCGCCCTGACGGACTTCTGGATCACCTGCGCCTGATCGGCCAGACCGGTGGCGCGCAGATTCTCCTGGATGGTGGCTGCGCAAAGGCGGTTCTGCTCCACGAAATCACACCAGCCGGCGCCACGGCTGAGCGCTTCGATACCCAGCGCGCCGGTGCCGGCGTACAAGTCCAGCACGCGCTCCTCCGTCTCGAAGAACGAGCCGATGACGTTGAAGATGGCCCCCCGCACCTTGTCGGAGGTTGGCCGCAAGACAGCCACATCAGGAGCCTTCAGTATCCGGCCTTTGGCTGAACCGGCGATGACGCGCATGCTGCTACTCGCGTTCGGTGAAGGTGACCTCGACTTCGATCTCGCGCCCATCCCGATTGACTGCGATCTTCACCTTGTCGCCGGGCGCATGCCTGATGAGCACGCTCAGGAAGGGATGCTCCTCATCCACACGATCGTTCCCGATGCGGATGATAATGTCGCCCTCTTTAAGGCCGGCACGCCCCGCCGGCCCATTCGGCGCCAGCGAGGTGATGAAGGCGCCCTGCTTGGCCGGCAGGCCGTAGAGCGAGGCCAGTGCCGGCGTGACCTGCTGGTGGTTCACTCCCACATACGGGCGTGACACTTTGCCTTTGGTGATGAGCTGTTCAGCGACGGCGCGCACCGTGTTGCTGGGAATGGCGAAGCCGATCCCCTCTACCACCTGACCGCCACCGGTCTGCCGGATGACCGAGGTGTTAATGCCCACCACTTGGCCGGCGGTGTTCACCAAAGGGCCGCCGCTGTTGCCGTGGTTGATCGCAGCATCGGTTTGAATCAGGTTCTCCATGACTTGGGTGCCCTGCCCTCGCCAAGTTCGGCGCAGGCCGCTGATAATGCCCAGCGTGATGGTGTTGCGGAAGTCGCCCAACGCACTGCCAATCGCTATGACTCGCTGGCCGGGGGTGAGCGCGTCGGAATCGCCGAGCGGGATCGGGCTGGCCGGCGGGTTCTTCACCCGAATAACGGCAAGATCGGTGAAGGGACGGTCGGTGCCCACCAACTCCGCCGTCTCCTGCGCGCCATCGGCATAGACCACGGTCAGCGATCGGGCGCCCTCGATCACGTGGGCGTTGGTCACGATGTGCCCACGCGTGTCGATAACGACGCCTGAACCGGAGGACTGCTCCGGGGTGGTGGCGCCGCTGCGCTGCTGACGCACGTCGGTCTCCGTCAAGATGGTCACCACGCCAGGACTGACGCTCTTGGTGACCTCTACCACTGCTGAGTCTTCGGTCAGGGTGACTTGCGCCGGCGGAACGGCCGGAGCCCCGGCGCTACGCATAAGCAGGCTTGTGGCGAGCGCGCCGCCACCTGCGCCGCCCGCCACGGCCAGCACCAGCACCAGCAGGATCAACCGGAATCCGCCCCGGCGAGACGGCTGCGCGACAGAGGCTTCACTCACAGGGTGTGGCGCTCCAAGGAGCAAGAGGGTGGGGTGCAGTCGCCGGCAGTTGACGCCGAGCTACCGCGGTATTGTAGCATAGGGGCGGTTGCGTCCCGCACGTTGCCCTCCTCCTCCTGCTGTGGTCCCTGCCCCAGTGTTTTTTCGACGCCGTTACGTTTAGGAGTCCCCACATGTCAGAGCAGCCTCAATTCCTCACCCCCGCAGGGCTGGTCGAGCTCGAGCGCGAGCTGGACCACCTGCGCACCGTGCGGCGAAAGGAGGCAGCCGACCTCATCCATCAAGTGAAGGAACTTGGTACCACGGTCAACAACGCTGAGTACGATGAGGTGAAGCGGGAGCAGTCCTACGTTGAGGGCCGCGTCCAGGAGTTGGAGAACCTTCTCAAGCATGCCAAGATCGTCGACCACAGTCTGCAGCCGAAGGGCACGGTTGGCGTCGGATCCCAGGTCGTAGCTATGGGATCCGATGGCGAGGAGGAGCACTTCGCCGTGGTTGGCCACATGGAGGCGAACCCGTTGGAAGGCAAGATCTCTAACGAATCGCCGGTCGGCCAGGCGCTGATGGGCCGAAAAGTGGGCGACCAGGTACAGATCAAGGTTCCTAATGGGGTCATCGCTTACACCCTCACCTCGGTCGAATAGCGGTGGCAGAGCAGCACGACGAGTTCTACCAGCAGCGGCTGATCAAGCTAGGACGCCTGCTGGAGCGTGGCATCGACCCTTATCCCCCGCGCACCAGCCGCACACACACCGCGTCTGAAGCAGTGGTCGGTTTCCAGGAACGGCACGGCGATACGCCTGGCGCGCACGATGGCGAGCCGGTCGCGGTACTGGGCCGCGTCAGCGCTCACCGCACTATGGGCAAGGCCACCTTCATCGACCTGCGAGATGGATCGGGGCGCATCCAGGCGTATTTCCGAGCCGACAAAGTAGGCGAAGACGCCTACCGAGGGCTTGTTGACCTTGACCTCGGCGACTTCCTGCAGGTAGCAGGTCCTCTGTTCCGCACCCGTACCGGTGAGGTCACGGTGGAGGCGCAGAGCTACCAATTGCTGACCAAGGCGCTCCAACCGCCGCCGGAGAAGTACCACGGCCTCAGCGATGTGGAGACACGCCTGCGGCACCGCTACCTGGACCTGATGTCCAACGAGGAGACGCGGCAGACGTTCACTGCCCGCTCACGCATCGTCTCGGCGGTGCGGCGCTATATGGACGACCTGGGTTTCCTGGAAATGGAGACGCCCATCCTGCAGCCCCAGGCCGGCGGGGCCATGGCGCGCCCCTTCGTGACCCACTACAACGCGCTGGACGAGGAGTACGTGCTGCGGATCGCCACCGAGCTGCACCTGAAGCGGCTGTTGGTGGGGGGGTTCGAGCGCGTGTACGAGATCGGCCGCATCTTCCGCAACGAAGGTGTGAGCCACAAGCACAACCCCGAATACACCCTGATGGAGAGCTACCAGGCCTACGCCGACTACCAGGACGTGCTGGTGATGGTGGAAGACCTGGTGTCGAGCGTGGCGCAGGGCGTGCTGGGTACCATGAAGGTGCCCCACGGCGACCACACCATCGATTTGACCCCGCCCTGGCGGAGGCTCACGCTGCGCGACGCGATTCTGCAGGAGTCCGGCATCGACTTCCTGGCGTACGAGACCGGCGACGACCTGCGGGCTGCCATGGCCGAGAAGCGCATTTATGCGCCACCGGGAGCCGGCTACGGCAAGCTGGTCGACGAGTTGCTCTCCACCTGTGTGGAACCGAAGCTGATTCAGCCGACCTTCTTAACCGACTACCCTATCGAACTATCTCCGTTGGCCAAGAAGAATCCTAATGACCCCAGGATGGTGGAACGGTTCGAGGCGTTCGTCATCGGCATCGAGATCGCTAATGCCTACAGCGAACTGAACGACCCATTGGACCAACGCGAGCGCTTCAGCCGCCAGGCGCAGTTACGGGCGCTGGGCGACGAGGAGGCCGAGCTTCCCGACGAAGACTTCCTGTTTGCCCTGGAACACGGCATGCCGCCCACCGGCGGGCTGGGGCTGGGCATCGACCGGCTGGTGATGCTGCTGACCAACCAGAGCACTATCCGCGAGGTCATCCTGTTCCCGCACCTGCGCCGCAAGGACTGACGGCCCCGCGTCGCATGACCATCCGCGCGGTGTTCTTTGACGTTGGCGGGGTACTGGTGAACGAAACCCGCATCTACAGCGAGTGGGCTGCGTGGCTGGGCGTGTCACCGTTCACCTTCTTTGGGGTGCTCGGCGCTGTCATCGAACGCCGGCAGCATCCCCACCGCGCCTTCGAGATCATCAAGCCTGGTTTCGATCTCGCCGCGGAGGAGACGTTACGGCGCGCGGCAGGCCGGCCGAACGAGACCCGGGTGAGCGATCTGTTCCCGGACGTGGCCGACGCGCTGGCCGCAGTGCGGGCCGCGGGCTATCTGATCGGCATCGCGGGCAACCAGCCGGCCGCCATCGAGGGGTTCTTGCAGCAGTCGGGCCTGCCAGCAGACATCATTGCCAGTTCCGAGGGCTGGGGCGTGGAGAAGCCGTCACCGCTCTTCTTCACCCGTGTCGCCGAAGTCGCTGGGCTGCCGCCCTCCGAAATCGCCTATGTCGGAGACCGAGTGGACAACGATGTGCTGCCGGCAAACGCGGCCGGCATGCTTTCGGTATTCCTGCCGAGAGGGCCGTGGGGCGCTATCCACGCCGCATGGACCGAGGCGGCGCAAGCTAGGGTGCGCATCGAAAGCCTGGCCGACCTTACACGCTCCTTACGAGATTTGCGCCTAGATTTGTGATCGGTGCGCTGACGTTCAATCCTTCCAAACCGTATATTTGACAGGAACAGGCCTTAGGGTTAACAATCTGGCCAGACTTCCTTCATAGATAGGACTGAAAGGGGACATTTCCATGGCAAAGATCGTTGGAGCGTTCGCCTCTTCGCACACGCCACTTATGAGCCTCCCCGGCGCGGACTGGGGTAAGCGTGGTGTCGATGACATGCGCAACCGCGAACTCATTCGCCCGAGCGACGGCGCTCACCTGAGTTACGAGGAGCTGTTGGCGCAAGCCGACCCCAAGATTGCGAGCGAGCACCTGCACGAAGATGTGTTCATCAGCAAGTTCAACAACATTCAGCGCTCGCTGGATGAGCTGCGCGACCGGTTCGTGCAAACCAACCCCGACTACGTGGTGGCGATTGGCGACGATCAGGATGAGTTGTTCTTCGATGACAACTACCCGACGATCAGCGTGTACTGGGGCGACTCACTCACGCACTATCCCCGCAACCTGAACCGGCCGGGTATGACCGAGGCCACCCGCATCGCTGCGTCGGTCTACGGTACCGAGATTATCGAGTACCCCACCGACCCGAAGCTCGGCCTCCACATCATCGAGCAGTTGATGGAGCGTGACTTCGACGTAGCCCATGCTCGCTACCTGAAGCCTGAGATCGGTGGCACCATTGGTCCGGCCACCTGGTACCTGGACTACCAGCGTTCGACGGTTCCCCGGAAGCAGGGTATGTCGCACGCCTTCTCGTTCCCGGTGTGCCGCTGGTTCGGTGGCCTGCGCCCGAAGATGGTGCCCATCACCATCAACACCTGCTACCCGCCGAACTGGATCAGCCCCCGCCGAGCCTATGCTTTAGGCAAGGCTGTGCGCGAGGCCATCCTAAACTGGGATACCGATGCCCGCGTGGCCATCGTCGCCTCGGGCGGCCTCAGCCACTTCACGGTAGACGAGGAGCTGGACCGAATGGCCATCAAGGGCCTGGAGACCGCCAACGGCGAGATCCTGACCTCGCTGCCTCGCTACAAGTTGCAGTCTGCCAGCACCGAGACCCTGAACTGGGTTGCGGTGGGTGGTGCGATGGGCGACACCAAGATGGAGACCCTGTGCTACGAGCCGGGCTACCGCTCTCCCGCCGGCACCGGCTGCGGCTGCGCCGTCGGCCACTGGGCCGTCTAACCTAGACTCGACCTTCGGCTAGCGGCCATCCCGAAGGGGGTGGCCGCTTTCCGTTGTATCTCGGTCGGCTTCGGTCGTATTAGCGACGCGATGCTTATGCTAAAATCTCGGACATATCCCGTACCCGG
This sequence comes from Dehalococcoidia bacterium, assembly GCA_009692935.1. Taxonomy (GTDB): domain Bacteria; phylum Chloroflexota; class Dehalococcoidia; order SHYD01; family SHYD01; genus SHYE01. The sequence continues at coordinate 8,635 of SHYE01000044.1, forward strand.
CATCCACTCATGCTCAACATCCAATACCTCCGCGAACACCCAGAAGCCGCCCGCGCCGCCCTTGCCCGCCGGCACACTGACATACCTCTGGATGAGCTGCTGGCTGCCGACGCTCAGCGGCGCACGTTACTCCAAGAGACCGAGGGTCTCAAGGCGCAGCTCAACGAAGCCAGCAAGCGTATGGGGCAAATCAAGGACAAGACATCGGCGGACTTCGAACGGGCCCGTGGCGAGTTGCGCGAGCTCGGCGACCGCGTCAAGGTGCTGGATGCTCAGGTGACGAGCGTTGAGGCTACCAGCCTAGAGTTGTCACTGACCATCCCCAACCTGCCACACCAGAGCGTGCCGGAAGGGGAGGACGAGCACGGCAACGTCACCCTCAGAACCGAGGGTACGCCACGCACGTTCGATTTCACGCCTCAGCCCCATTGGGATATCGCCGAGAAGCTGGACATCATCGACTTTCAGCGCGGCGTGAAGCTCTCGGGAAGCCGTTTCTACGTGCTGAAGGGCGCCGCCGCCAAGCTGCAGCGGGCGATCATCGCCTGGATGCTGGACTATCACGCCGCCAACGGCTACGTGGAGATCTACCCGCCCGCTCTAGTCAAAGGCGAGGTGATGACCGGAGCCGGACAGTTGCCGAAGTTCTTCGACAACCTTTACCGGGACGCTGAAGAAGACCTGTTCCTGATCCCTACCGCCGAGGTACCGCTCACCAATCTCTACAGAGACGAGATTCTGGCGGCCGAGAAGCTGCCGATTTATCACGTAGCGTGCACCCCTTGCTTCCGCCGGGAGAAAGTGTCGGCCGGACGTGATGTGCGGGGCATCAAGCGCGTGCATCAGTTCGAAAAGGTGGAGATGTACAAGTTTGTCGATCCCGCCACGAGCTATGACGAGCTGGAGCGAATGCTGGCGGAGGCCGAACAGCTGTGCCGCCTGCTCGACATTCCGCATCGGGTGCTGGCCCTCTGCACCGGTGACCTGGGATTCGCCGCAACCAAGACCTATGACATCGAGATCTGGGCGCCGGGTTCGCAGGAATGGCTCGAGGTCAGCTCGGTCAGCAATACCGAGGACTTTCAAGCTCGCCGAGCGAACATCCGCTACCGGCCCGAGCCTTCAGCCCGGCCTGTGCACCCGCACACCCTCAACGGTTCCGGGCTAGCGCTGCCACGCACCATGATCGCCATCCTGGAGAACTACCAAGAGGCGGACGGCACGGTAGTGGTGCCGGAGGTTCTGCGTGGGTACCTTGGCGGAATGGCCAAGATCGGTTAAGGCTATCTTCATTGGCCAGAAAGCGCTCGCCGTGGCTGCGGTACTGCTTGCCCTGATGCGCTCGGCGGAGACGGGCGGCGCTGCGGACCAACCGGCGCAGCTGCGCTCGCCCCCGGAGGGCGCCAGCATTTCGGAATTCGGGACCACACTACAGTGGACCGTACCAGGGGGCATCACACAGCAGCACTTACAAGTGGCGCCCAAGTCGCCTGTTGGGCCCGGCATTGATACCCTGCTAGCGGGGCAGGTGACGAGCTTCGTGGTGCCGGCCCCGCCGGGCTGGTACGGACTGCTGCCAGACATGACGTACGTTTGGCGGGTCAGGACATCTGCGGCAAACACCGGGCTGGACGCAAATTCACCACTGTGGAGCCCCCGGGCCGAGCGTACCTTCCGGACCCCGATGGCAACCACCTCCAGCGTACGACAGACGTCACCGGCAAACGGCGCCAGCGTCCCCAACGTGCGGCCCAACCTCCAGTGGTCTGCACCGAACAGCCTGTTCTACTTCGAACTCCAGCTCAGCATAGACTCGACGTTCACCACCGATTCAGCAACGGCCACCGCCGCCATCTATTCGGCGCTGGTTCATGGGGGCGTGGCGGCGCCACCGAACAGCTATCAACCGCCTGCCGATGCGCCGCTTCAGCCGAATGCGCTCTACCATTGGCGGGTGCGTCCGCGGGTGCAGGGAGATGGAACGCCGCTGCCGTGGATATCGACCTTCACGTTCACCACAGCCGCACCTCCACCTGATGCGCCGCTGTGGCTGAAGCGGGTGAACCAGCATCGGGCCAGCGCCGGCCTGCCACCCGTCACCAACAACAGCGGCTGGGCCGAGGGTTGCCGCAAGCATGCCGAATACATGGTTAAGTCCCGCACGATCGGACATAGCGAAGATCCCGGTTCTCCATGGGCAAGCCCAGACGGTGTGGCGTGCGGTGCCGCAGCAAACGTGGCGGCGGGCAGCGGCGGTGTGCCGCTGCTGCCACCCACCGATGCTGACGTCATTGACGCCTGGATGACGGGCCCTTCCCACGGTTTGGGGTTGGTGGACCCCAGGCTCACACAACTGGCCTACGGCAGGCATGACGAGCGGGGCCTCGCTGGCTATAGATGGGCTGCTGCTCTCGATGTGTTGCGCGCCTGGGCGCCAGCAGCGGAGTTGCGTATCCCATCACCTGGCCCGGCCCGCTGGGTTCCACCGACCTGACCGCGTATCGCGCGCCAGACTCCCCTGATCCGCTGGCCAGCTGCCCAGGCTTTACCCGCCCGGCCGGGCTCCCCATCCTGGTGCAGCTTGGTCCGGTTGGGACGCCGGTACAAGTGATCGTCAGCACCCTCTCGGTGGGCGGACGACCGTTGGAGCACTGCGTGTTTAGCGAAGCTAGCTATAGCAACGCCGATGGCACGGCACAGCAGTTAGGCCGTAGCGTGCTCGGAAGCCGAGGTGTGGTGGTGGTGATACCAGGGCATCCGTTGGAGCAAGGGAGCGATACGCAGTCTCCGTCGTAACCGGCACACAGACGGTTGCCTGGGAGTTCTCCACCGCACCCTGATAGGCTGGGCCTCAGATCGCTCGGGCCACGGAACACCGCAAAGGTGGTTCTTGACACGCTATTGCGATTACTCTATCCTGCAAATAGTCGCAGGTAGTACTGGGAGCCCGTATGCCACAGCCCATCGTGATCATCGCCGATTCGAACCTCACGGCTGCCGAGCTGAAGCACTGTGAAGACGCCTGCAGCGCCATGGCAACCGCCACCGGGCAAGAGGTGCATGTGCTCCTCACCGAATGGTCACACCCCGACGCGATTCAGGCTTCCCTGGCGACCCAGGGCATGGCCCGTGTCGTCCAGGTGCTGAAGCCCAACCGCGACTAGCACCGACGCCATCGAACGCTCAGCGACCGGCCTCAAGAAGGCTGGTCGCTGCGCGTTCCGTCTCCTGTTACCTTCCGCAGTACTATAGAGAGACGAACCGTTCTGCTCGAGGAGTCAGGCATGGTCACCAGATTGTCGCGACGCAGGCGCCTGCAGGTCGGGCTCACGAGTGCAGCTGCACTTGCCATGCTGCGCGATGCTCCCCAGGCCCCGGTTGACGCCGCACAGGTGGCGCGGCCGTTGCGGGGTGTGACATTCATTCCCGGAGACGTGCGCTACTGGGGCCGCGACCCGTTAGCGGTGCTGGACGGCCTGCTGGCCACCGAGGGCCTGGAGGTGGTCAGGCTGCCGCTGTACTCGTGGGAGACCTCAGGGCGCGACGGACGGTGGTTCTTTCAGCGATCCAAGGCCTACATCGAGCGCGTCCTCGACGCCGGCAAGAGCATCATCCCTGTGGTGGGTATCAAGCAGCCGGGCTATCCCGAGGTGCACCTGCCCTGGCGGGTACTGGTTCAGACCGAACGCTTCGTGCACCACAATCACGGCTCCGTAGGGACCTTCGCCGATAGGGCGAGTGAGCAGCCCGCGGATGACATCGCCGTTATGCCCGGGGTAGCGCACCGGCTCGGAGATCAGGCCACGGTAGCGGGGCGGAGAGCTGTACTTGCTGGTCATTACATGCCTCTGACAGGAATTTTCCTACGGCGGTAGAGCGCGATCGGATGCTACCTGGAATCCCCAGGCAGCGTCAACGTACGGGCAGGTGTGACGGCCCGAGGTAGGCTGGCGTACCATCGCTGTATGAGAATCCTCGCGATCGACGTCGGCACCGGCACCCAGGACATCCTGCTGTTCGATAGCAGCGAGGTGGTGGAGAACTGCCCGAAGCTGGTGATGCCATCGGCCACCAGCGCCATCGCGAAACGAATCGAAGCGGCGACCGCTGCGGGCGAGGCGTTGCTGCTGACCGGGGTCACCATGGGGGGCGGCCCCTGTGGCTGGGCTGCCGAGCGTCACTTGAAGGCCGGACTGCCGATATACGCCACCCCCGACGCCGCGCGCACGTTCGATGATCACCTGGAGAACGTCTCGGCCATGGGTGCCGAGGTGGTGTCGGATGACGAGGCGGCGACGCTGCGGAATGTCACGCCGATCCGCATGCAGGACGTGGATAGAGCTGCGGTCACCACGGCGTTACGAGCCTTCGGTGTGGACGACGCGTGGGACGCCATGGCGATCGCGGT
>SHYE01000045.1 GCA_009692935.1 Dehalococcoidia bacterium
ATGCTGAGGCCACGAAGCATCTGGGGCCGGGGTGGGGGCTCTCCGGGCTGACCGTCATGCCTACCGCAATCGGGTCAGCGTCTCGTGAAGCGACGCGGCGCTGCCGCCACCACCACCCAGATGCCTCCTCCCTCGGCATGACAGCAGATGGTGCGCGTCTCGTTAGCTGGGGCTGACCGGCGCAGGGTCATGCAAAGCTCGCTGAATGGACCGGTAGCAGTCGCGCAACTCCTGCTCCAGCTTCGCCCAATCGCCCTCGACGTCAGTCGACCAACCGTTGGTGATGCCGTCCACGGTGTTGTTCGCTGCCACCCGCAGTACCGCTGACTCCTGCGCCTGCGCCGCACCGATGCCGAACAGCGCGCTGTGCAGCGCCACCATCGTCGCCACAAACTCCGTCTTGTCGGGCTTGCCCACCAGTTGCCGGTGTACGTCGTTGTACTGAGTCTCGAGCTGCGCCACCCAGGCGGGCTCGAACTGCTGGCCCGAGGAACGGCCGACCATGCGGTAGAACTGCTCGTAGAAGTGGTTTACCCGAGCCACGTCATGGTCGACCGGCGCCCAGGCCTTGGCGGCGCGGGTCACATAGTAGGCCGCCAGCAAAGACTGCGGAACGGAATGTTGAACTGCTCTTCACACAGTGCGACGATAAGGCGCAACAGCTTGACCCACTTGCGGTCGTAGTGAGCGCGCCATCCGGTGGCCTCGAAGTGTGCCACACGATCGGGGTTGAAGCTAAAGCGAGCCGGCATAGCGGGTCACCTCCCTCAGGTCTCGTAAAGGCGTACGCCAAGCAATGGTGGTTGGATCACGGATGAGGCGGCCTTCAGTAGCCCAGTCTGCGGTCCACTAGGTTGAGCAGCGGCCGGCCATCCAGGTAGCGCTGCAGATTCTCTACGAACAGGCCGGTGCACCGCTCGTCGTAGTCGGGTGTGAAGCCGGAGACATGCGCCGAGAGCAGCGCATTATCCAGCCCCCAAAGCGGACTCGCCTCCGGAAGCGGCTCCTGCGCGAAGACATCGAGCGCGGCGCCGGCAATCAGCCGCTGTTGCAACGCAGACGCCAGAGCGGCTTCGTCGACCGTGCTGCCGCGCCCCACGTTGACGAAGTAGGCCGTCGGCTTCATCGCTCGAAGTTCGGCGCCGCCCACCATGCCTGCGGTGGTGGCGGTCATCGGCAGACAGTTCACCACGTAGTCGGCATCGCGTAGCAGGTCGTGCAGGCGCTCTGGCGCGAACCAGGCGTCGGGCAGCAGGCCGGCGGGGTCGCCGGTGCCGGGCAGGTAGTAACCGCGTCGGTGCGCTCAGCGACATCGCGTTTGGTGACGGCCACCCGCATCCCGAAGGTCTTCGCCAGCCGGGCTACTTCTCGGCCAATGCTGCCATACCCCAAGATGCCAATGGTGGCCCCGCGCACCGCCGCCGGCACGAACAGGTCCCAGCGCCGTTCGTCGGGCGGCCAGGCGCCGCTCGCCTGCCATTGCAGAATGCTCGGTATGCGGCGGGAGAGCGTAAGGATGGCGGTCATCGTGTACTCGGCCACGGCGGTCGCATGCACACCGCTGGCAGTGGTCAACGGGATGTCCGATGCGTACAGCGGGTGCCCGCACAGTGCATGCACCCCCGCCAAGTGAAGCTGCACCCACCGCAGGTTGGGCGCGATCGCCAGGCCGGGCGGCGGGGTGAAGCAGTACAACACCTCGGTTTCACCGTAATCGGCGCTCTCTGGCGCGGCCTGCGACAGTTCGATGCCTGGGACTGCGGCACGGACGCGGTCGACCAGCGTTGCGGGGAACGGCGTGGCCATCAGTACCTTGAGCGTCACACCTACCTCAGTGTGCTTAGGATAGCGGCGCCGATCGCCGGCCAAGCTTGCCACCAGGTGTCGAAGGTGCGGGCCCCCTGGATGAACCACGAAACCCCGGCGACCGGGTCGTGCCACACCAGGCACCCGCTGGCGCCCGCGTGACCAAAGGAGCCCCCCGACGCCTGCCGTGGGGCGAAGCAAGGCTCCTTGCCGACGCCCCTCAGTTCGGGCCCCAACCCCCACGCCGTGCGCTCCCAGTTCAGCATGCCCGCAATGGTGCCGGGCACCCCGCCTGCATGGTCGGCCGTCGCTTCCGCCGGCATGCCCTGGGACAGAAAGCCGACAGGGCGACCGGCGAACGCCTGGGCCAGCCGCAGCGCGCCCTCGGCATTGGTTACCAGACCGCCCCAGGGAAAGCCGATAGAGCGCCAGAAACGCGAGTTGAAGGGCTCGCGCTCGGTGCCCGCGTAGTTGCCGTACTTGCCCGCTATGCTGGCCGGCGTCACCGGAGGCTCTTCCCCCAAGTAGGCTTCGATGCCCAAGGGCCCCAGCACCAGCGAGCCGACGGCCTGCCGAAACGGCATGCCGGCCATACGCTCCACCGCAATCGCCAGCAGGCCCGGCCCGACGTTGCTGTATTCGAGCCACTCGCCCGGCGCCCGATCGAGCGGGGTGGCCAGGCAGGCCGACCGCAGTACGTCCCAGTTGAGGCCCCGCTGGTAGGGCGCAGCGTTGCGCTCCACATCGTAAGGCAGCCCCGCAGTGTGGGTCAGCAGCCGCCGTAGCGTGACGCCCGGCTGCGCAGCGGCGGCCTCGGGCGCGTGCAGGCTCAGCGGGTCGTCCAATAGCATGCGGCCGGCGTCGACCAACCGCAGCACAGCCAATGCCGTCGCCAGTTTGGTGATGGAGGCCACCGGGAACAGACTGTGGGACGTCAGCGGCCGGTCGGCGGCATCGGCGCCGGCTATGGTGAAACAAGTGTCGATACCAGGCTGAGACACCGCAACCAAGATGCCCGGCACACGATAGGTCGCCATCGTTTCGGTCAGCACCGGCTGCAGGTCCGCCGCCCAGGTGGCCGCCAGCGGCATCGCGAACCTCGGGTGCGGAGAATCCAGCGTAGTGTACCGTAACTACCGGGCGGGCGGTGCGAGGCTGGTGGTACGATCTATAAACGGGCGCGCCACTACGACCCCGCGCTCCCTCGGCTCCTGAGCCGCGACCCGCTGCCCGACAGCATGTGGGACGCGCAGACGCAGAACGCCTACGCCGGCAACAACCCGGTGACCAGAAGCGACCCGATGGATGTCGGCGATCGGGCCGGAGGACGACCCCTTCGATGAAGATGACCCCAACGAAGGCCTCGACCCCGGCGAGCCTTGCACCGAGCCACAGGGGTGCCGACCACCTGGGATACCCCCAGGTCCGGGTGGCAGTTCTACTGGTGGGCCGACCATCCGCACAGCCGGCGGCCATACCGTTCATGGGGCACTCCATGCTGTCGAATGCAAGGTGTCGGAGGCGTCAAGGGCACTGACTAAGGCAGAGGGGACTGTCCACAGTGCCAGCAACGGCACGACAGTTTATGTCCGGAGTCGCGGAGATGGTTACTACCAAATCGTCATCGAGAACGCTGATAGAACACTCGTGAATGCCTTTGGCCAAGTGCGTGAGCGGTCACTACCTGGGACGATGAGGAAGTACGATTGGACTCCTCAGTGATGGTGTAGCGCGCCCTTGGGGGAAATGGAGCTGAGCTGATGTGGTTGTGTTGTCTGTGCGGCACTGTAATAAATGCTGATCAGTATGATCCCTGTTCAATCCTCGTAATCACCCATGCTGATCTGGAGGAAGCCGTTCAAGAATCTCAACAGTTCTACTGTCATGCGAATTGTCTGCGTGCAGCATTGCATCCACTGGTGCTCCCTGTTGCCATACTTGATTCTGAGATCTTCCCTCCAGCGAGGTGACTCGCTTACTCGATCTCCGAGGCTTACCATCGATGCCCGTAGACGCGGAGAGGACGCTGATCGAGAGGCACGACGACCTATGCCCTCCGCCGTAGCCCGAAGCCTCACGCTGAGGTCGGCTCTCGCCACCTCCGCTGGGCTCAGGGGCCTCCGACCCCGCCGAAACGTGACCAGCGGGTACGCCGTCCGCTACCAGTTCGACGCGGCCGGCAAGGTGCTGCATAGCAGCGGCGGCGGCTGGAACCCCTACCAATACACCGGCGAGCCGTGCGACGACAGCGGCCTAACCTACCTGCGAGCCCGCTACTACAACCCCGGCATCGGCCGGTTCGTGAGGCCGACCCGTTCCCCGGCTTCTCGGGGAGCCCGCAGAGCCTGCACCAAGCCGGCTGAGGGGGCCTGAACCGCCAGGTCGAACCAGGCGACTCGCCAATACCTGACAGCACGCCCGCGGTTAAGGGCGCCGCGTCACGCTAGATCGAGTACTTGGGGTACGGGTGCTGCTGGCGGCTGGCGGAGTCCTCGAAGAACACCCCGCGGGTGACCAGTTCCCGCAGGGTTGCTTCTAAGGCTTCACCGGGTTCGCTGGCTTCCGGCGGCAACGCCGTGTGCACGAAGGCCGCCGGGCGCACCAGCGTTTCGATGGTGTCGGTAGCGTCGTCGTCGGCCCCTTCGAGCGCGGCGACCACCAGCACCCCGGCGTCGGTCAGCAGGCGGGCGGCTTCGCCCAGGCGGCGCACCAACTCAGTCGCGTTGCCAGCCGCGACGTCTGAGGCTAGGCCGTGCCGCAGGTTGTCCAGCTCTACCAGGTACACATGACAGCCATCCTCGATCAGGCGGCGTTCGAGCGCGCGGGCGGCGTCTTCGGCGGCACCCGAAGCGCCACCGGTCACCAGCACGAAGGCGGACCGGTGGCCCACCACCTGGGCGCGGGCCTCGGCGGTGATGTCGCCGCCCTCCCACAGCAGGTCACGGGTGCGGACCGCGTCTCGCAGCGACTGTTGATCGTCGGCCAGCACGCCGGTCACAATGCCGCCGCCCGCCACATCGTAACCGTCCACCAGCACAAAGCGGCCGGTGGTCTGGAAGTCGGCGTACAGGTCCAGCCCCAGCGGACTCTTGGTGTGCAGGGTGACTTCGGCCACTTGGTTCTTGCCCACGCCGCCACCGGTGCCCTGCTCGTCGAGATCCGCCGTGTCCACAATGCGATGGATCGCGGTGACCTGGCAGCGGGTCTCGGCGGTGGCCAGCCGGATCATGTACGGCTTGCCCAACGTCAGCGGACGCTCACCCAACCAGAAGACGTTGGCCTGAAACTGGGTCGACACCCCGGGCGCGGTGTCTTGCAGCGTTGCCAACTCGCCGCGCTCCACGAAGATCTGCTCGTCGAGTGCGACGCCGATGGACTGGCCCGCCACTGCTTGCAGCGCTGGCGGATCCACGTTGAACTGCTCGATGGAGCGCACCACCGCGCTCTTGTTCGAAGGCGAGAACACCAGCCGGTCGCCCACCGAAAGAGTGCCCGAGGTAATGCGGCCGACGATGACCCGGCGAGCGTCGAACTTGTACACATCTTGCACCGGGAAACGCAGCGGGACGGCCTGTGGCGGCCGCTCCTTGCGGAACATTCCCAGGGTGTCGAGCACCGTGGGGCCCTTGTACCAGGGCATGTTGGTGCTGGCGTCGGCCACGTTGTCGCCCAGCTTGGCGCTCACCGGCACAAAGCGCTCAGGCGTCACATTGTGGCGCGACAGGTAGTCGCGATACTCGGCCTCAATGGCGTCGAACACCTCCTGGCTGTAGCCCACCAGGTCCATCTTGTTCACCACCACCGCCACTTGGCGCACGCCCAACAGCGACAGGAGGTAGCCGTGCTTCTTCGACTGCTCCTGCACACCTTCCGCCGCATCGATGAGCAGCAGTGCGGCCTCGGCGCGAGCGGCCCCCGAGACCATGTTCTTCAGGAACTCCTTGTGGCCGGGTGCGTCGATGATGACGTAATCCCGGCCCTTCCAGCGGAAGAAAGTGCGTGCGGTATCAATGGTGATGCCCTGCTCCTGCTCTTCCAAGAAGGCGTCGAACAAGAACGCGTACTCGAACTCCTTGCCCTGCTGACGGCAGATGGCCTGCACCTTCTCCAGCTTGCCATCGGCCAGGCTGCCGGTGTCGGCGTACAGCCGTCCCAGCAGCGTCGACTTCCCGTGATCCACATGGCCCACGACGACCACGTTCAGGTGCTCTTCCATCGTTTCGGCGCCGGCGACCGGGCCGTTGGTGGTTGCATTCACACTCGTCATTACATGTACCCGTCTTTGCGCAGCATCTCCATGCCCCGGCCCTCGTCCTGAGCCCGCCCGGACCGCTCGGCCACCGTCGACACACACAACTCCTCGATAATCTCGTCGAGGGTCTTTGCGGTGGACTTCATGGACAGGGTGCAGGGACCGCAGCCCAAGCTGCGGTAGCGAGTGCCGTCGCCCCGGTCGAAGTACAGGTCGATGATGGGGATGTCCTCGTGGCGGATGTACTCCCAGATGTCGATCTCACGCCAGTCCAACAGCGGGTGAATGCGTATGTGGGTATCGGGCGGGAAGGTGGTCTTAAACTGATCCCACAGCTCGGGGGGCTGATCGCGGAAGTCCCAATCGCCATGCTTGTCGCGCGGCGAGAAGTAGCGTTCCTTGGCCCGGGTCCCCTCCTCGTCGGCGCGAATACCCATGATGACGCCGGTGAAGGTGTTCTCCGCCAGGAAGCCCTTCAGTGCGTTGGTCTTCAGCGCGGTGCAGCAAGTGACACGGCCTAAGGTGTGGTTCATGCCCTCGGCCAGTGCTTGCTTGTTTTGGCCAATCAGCAGGTTTAGCCCCCACTCCTTGGCGAAGCGGTCCCGGTACGCAATCATCTCGGGCATCTTGTAGCTGGTGTCGATGTGCACCAGCGGAAAGGGCACATGGCCCAAGAACGCCTTGCGTGCCAACCAGAGGAGCACGGTGCTGTCCTTACCCATCGACCACAGCATGCAGAGATTATCGAAGTGCTTGTACGCCTCTCGCATGATGTAGACGCTCTGGTCTTCCAGGTCGCGCAAGTGCCCGGAGATGCTGCTGTGCGTACCGGTCGTGGTCATTGGCTGGCTCCTCCATAACGACTCCCGCCGGTAACGGGCATGAAGTCTACTAAGTCGATACTGTAGGTTAACTAAGGGCTGGATATCAAAAGTAGCGGGCACCGCGGGCGCGCGTCAAGCATTCACCGAGATGGAAACCTGACCGTTGATATCAGGTTCCAGCCCAGTATCGCTAACCCTAGTTGAGGGGGAGTACCTCCCCGGGCCGCATCAGCCGGTGCCTCACTAAGGTCTAGTAATTCCTCAAGGGGCAACACCATGTTCCACACGGCAGAGTGACTAGACCGCCTTCGTGTCGCAGCGTCGTAAGTCTTAGTGAGCGCTTAACCCAAAGTGAGCGAAAGGCACTAGCAGGATGCTTAGTCCAGTGTGTAAGATCGAATTGCGGATGACTGATCGACAGGGTGTGGAGGTGGACTATTGCCCTCAATGCCGGGGAATGTGGTTGGACCGTGGGGAACTCGACAAGGTACTGGAACGCGCAGCAGCGGCACTGCAGGCCACCCAGCCTGTTGGCCAAAATAGAGAGTCTGAGCGACGGGATGACTATCGCGATGACCGCCGCCGGAGCGACGACGACCGCGACCGCGGAGGCCATCGAGAGGCCGGCCCCTACCCCCGCAAGAAGAAGGGTGGCTTCCTAGGCGAGTTGTTCGAGTTTGGTGATTAGGCGGGAATGTCGCTTTCACCTTATGATCACAGGGCAGACAAGGTAAGCAAGCAGGACAGGTTTGGGAGGAGAAGATGAGTACACCGTTTGGCAATACGCTCAAGACAGGCATTCTGCTGGCGGCCCTCACCGGGCTGCTGGTGGTAATCGGCGGGGCAATCGGCGGCCGCGGCGGCATGATCTTTGCCTTTGTCCTGGCGGTAGGCATGAACTTTTTCGCCTACTGGTTCTCGGGCGACATGGCGTTGAAGATGGGCGGCGCCCGCAAGATCGAGCGCGAAGAAGCCCCGTGGCTTTTCGACATGGTGGCCAAACTAGCCCGCCAGGCTGGCCTGCCCATGCCCAAGGTCGCGCTTATGGATACGGCGGCGCCCAACGCCTTTGCCACCGGCCGCGACCCGCAGCATGCGGTGGTGGCCGTCACCACCGGCATTGTGCAAGTGCTGGACCGCGAAGAACTGGAAGGCGTGTTGGCCCACGAGCTGGGCCACGTGAAGAACCGCGACATCCTCATCATGAGCGTGGCGGCCACCATTGGTGGAGCCATCACCATGATCGCTCAAATGGCGCAGTGGGCCATGATCTTCGGAGGCTTAGGTGGTAACCGCGACGAGGAGCACCAGGGCGGCGGCATGGTGGAGAACCTGCTGATGATTATCGTGGCGCCCATCGCGGCGACGGTCATCCAGATGGCCATCAGCCGGGCCCGAGAGTTCGGGGCGGACGCCAGCGGCGCTGAAATCAACGGCGACCCCGAGCCGCTGGCCCGAGCGCTCGAGAAGATGGAAGCCGCGGCTCATCAGATACCGATGCACGTGAATCCGGCGGCGGCACACCTGTTCATCGTGAACCCGCTGGCGGGGGTTAGCTTCGGATCACTGTTCAGCACCCACCCGAAGACGGCCGATCGCATCGCCCGGCTACGGGCCATGCGGGTCAGCCGGAGCAACCGCCTGTTCGTCTAATGGAACAAGGAATAGTGGGGGGGCAGCCATTGGCTGCCCCCCCTTTGCTTCACTGAGCTAGTGGTGTGACGCACGCACTGTGATGTGCACGTCCTAACGGGCGAGTCCAGCGAGGCCGGCCGGCCTCGGCGCCTACCCTAGTAAGCAACGTCGAAGGGGAGGGGTTTTCGAGGGGGAACCACCTCCACCCCAAAGAGTCTCAGGGGCGGGCGGAGGGAACCTTCGCGCTCATGCGAAGGCCGCGAGCCAAGCCGCACCAAACTACGCGCGTCGCGCCAGGCTATCTGGCTTCCACTCGGTAGACAACCCCAGTGTTGTGGCCGGTGACATAGAGCTCGCCGGCCTCGTCCTCGCCAAAGCTACTGATGTTCACGCTTTGGCTGGCCGTGGCCTCGGTTCGCGCCCACTGGCTTCCTTCACGCTGCAGCGTCCAGATCACTCCCCGGCAGTAGTCCCCGAACACGTACCGCCCGACCAGCCCAGGGAAGCGCTGGCCCCGATAGACGTAGCCACCGGTCACCGAACAGCCCTCAGGACCCGTCTTGTACTCGGCTAGCGGCAACAGAAGGCCTTGGCGGTTGCAGGTAGCGCGGTCGGGCGGAAAGCAGTGGGTTGCTTCCATAACATTCCAGCCGAAGTTCACCGGAGGCCCAGTACCCGCGGGCACTAGGTCACCTCTTCCCAGCTGTTCTGCCCCACGTCGGCTACCCACAGGTCCCCTGTTGCCCGGTCAAAACTGTAGCGCCAGGGGTTGCGAAGGCCAGTGCCCCACACTTCTTGCCTGGCGGTGCCAGAGCGCACGAAGGGGTTGTCCGGTGGAATGCCGTAGGGCCCATCGGGCACGTCCACATCGACGCGGAGCAGTTTGCCGAGAAGCACCCCGGCGTTCTGACTGTTCGCCTGCGGGTCACCGCCGCCGCCGCCATCGCCCGTCCCGATCCAGAGCTTGCTGTCCGGCCCAAACAGCAGCATGCCGCCGTTGTGGTTCAAGAAGGGTTGGTCGAACGCCAAGACCGTCTTGGCCGAGCCCGGATCCGCCGTGCGCCGGTCCCCAGGCGCCGTGTAACGCGCGATCACAGTGTTGCCACGGGCATCCGTGTAGTTGACGAAGAGCAACCCGTTGCGTTTGAAATCGGGGTGAAAGGTGAGCCCCAGCAGGCCCTGTTCGTTGCCGGTGGAGCGCACCAGGTTGGTGAGGGTGAGGAACGGCCGAGGGTCCAGCGCCCCCTGCCGGATCACTCGCACGGTCCCGGCCTGCTCCACCACATACCGATCGCCCGTGCCATCGCCGGCGTTGGTCACCGCCAAGGGTTTGGTGAAGCCGCCGGCCACCGGCGCCAGCGTTACTCGCACCGAGGCTGCTCCCGCAGGTGTAGCGCCCCCAGCAGCGGTTGCTGCTACCGCCGGCGGCGCCCCAGCGTCCTGCGAGCCAGGCGCAGAGGAGGTCTGACAGCCGGCGCCCAGTCCGGCCAACATGGCCAGGGCGACCGCCCATCTCAGACGCAGCGCATTCATGGTCACCCACGCTACCAGGATGGGGCCGACCCTACAAGCAACGGCGACGGGGTAAGGGTGAGTTGGCCTTGAGGCCTGCGGGCTAAAGCCACGCAGCACTACCATATGGCACTAAGGGGCGTCGTCTCGGCCGAGGAGTCCTGAGGGGACGGCGAGTCCACTTCGGCAGGGGCGGGGGTGCTCGTCCCGAGCCTGTCGAAGGGCTTGTCCTGAGCCTGTCGAAGGCCCTCCTCCGCTTCAAGACGCTTGAGGCGGGCGGGCGGGAAGAGCCAACACCCATCTGAAGGCAGCGGACGCAACAGCGCACTGGCGATGGCCAACTCCACACTGAACTCTTACTGACAGGGGATCCCGGCTGGGTTGAGCGTTATCGCGCAACTTCGGTGTTTGCCGATGCGCCTGTCGGGATCACCGCTGGAGCAGTGCGTGAATCTCCGCAAGCAGGCTCGATGCGCTGAACGGCTTCCGCATGAACCCATTGCAGCCCGCTGCCCAGGCGCGCGTTTCCTCCGTGGGTGTAGCCGATGCAGTGAGCACCACCACCGGAATACTTGTCGTTCCCTGCTCGGCCTTGAGTTCTTGTGTAAGGTCAAGGCCGTCGGCATCCGGTAAACCGATGTCCATCAGGATAAGATCCGGTTCCACAGAAGCCAGTACAGCGCGCATTTCTTCGCCGCTGCGCGCGGTATGCACGCGATAGCCAGCGCGCTCCAGGATGGTCCGTATCAGCTCCAAGTTCGGGAGCGTATCCTCAACCACCAAGATGTCAGTTGTGATCAACGTACTCGTAGAAGCACCTGCCGTTTGGTCGTGGAGCCCGCCTGCTGCCTGGCAACCCTGCTCCATAAAGTGTACTGTAAATGCCCAACGCAACCACTATTCTCCAACTATCTGGCCGTGTGACGCTGTGACCCTGGTCACTGCCGCTCTCTAGCAAGATTCTTACTGGTACCACGCAGAGGTGACGGAATGACAATGGCAGTGTATTCTGTTGGAGATAACACTCGGAAGGATCGAACGTTTAGGATGGCGGGAATGTGCCAGGGGCGTAGCGCATGGCAGCGTAGGTAGACCTGGCGCCGAAGGCGGGGTTACACTACCTGTCGCGCAGTAATTCTGGATAACACACCAGTCCGGTGTGGGGAGAAGAGCATGTCACTTGCAGTAGCAATTCAGGAAGTCCTGAAGATCAAGGGGATGACCCGCCGCGAGCTTCTGACCAGACTCCCCCGGCAGTCGAGTCGATGGGCCGTGTATCGCATCTTGGCGGGAAAGAGCGCCGACGCGCGGCTCTCCACCATTCTCACCATCTGCTCAGCGCTTGAGGTCTCGCCGACCGAACTGTTCCAGCTCGCAGGCTTCGTGCCTCGGGTAGAGCGCAGCAGCGCGCTGTTGGACGTTCGGCTCCGCAAAGCCTTCGCGTCGGTACAATCGCTGGGGGCAGAGGCGAAAGACCTGGCACTCCAGGAGCTTGAGGCCCTGGTAGCCGTACTCCAGCGGTGGGATGCCGCCGGCAGGGCATCGCGGGCAGCTGGCATCGAGCCGGAGCCGGCCAAGCCGGTGCGGGCCACACGCGCCCGAGCACCCCGCAAGACACCCGAGGCGCTTGAGGCGACTGTGGGGGCATAGCCATCGGGGCGCCCACCCAGTAAGCACAAGTGGGCCGGGGTGACACCCGGCCCACTCCCCCGTGTTCAGGGCGCTGAGTGACTATTGCAAACGGTCGACGGTCATCCCATTGCGGCCCACCACCACCTGATGCCTTCGAGGGCGCTCAGGCAGCTCGCCCCCCGGAGGCGTGCTGTGGGGCGGGGCTGTTTGCTGCGCCTTTCGGAGCGGCCAGCAGTGTGGGGGGGCCACCCATTTTGAGGTAGTCGCTCTAGAAGAACGTGCTAATCGCCTTCGCAAGCAGCACGTTCTGATCGAGGATGATCAGCCGCTGAGCAATCTTCCACCCCGTCGCCGCGTCGCGCCGCAGGGTGTCTTCCCGTTTGCCCACGAACATGTTCACTTCGTCCCGCAGGCGGTTCTGATACACAAAGAAGCGGCTGCGCACCTTCACCTCATCACCCAGAACCTCGACGATCTGCACGTTGGTGACGATGTGACGGATGCGCGAAGACGGCTCCTCCACCCAGTGGATGCCGGTGTTAATCTGCCGAACCCGGCCAGCCAACGTCGCCTTGCCCTCGTCGAACCACGAGATCTCGGACTCTGAGTCGGTGTTCTCTCGGTGTTGCTCGCCAAACTTCACGTTGCGGCGTACCGGCATGTGGTAGTGAATGTCGTCGGCAATCAGCTCGATCCAATCGTTGAAGCGGCGCTCATCCAGCAGTTCAGCCTCCATATAAAGGAACTGCTCAATCTCCTCTTTCAAGAGCAGGCGCTCGAGGGTCTGTTCAAGGGATTTCGTGGTCATGTGATGTCTCTCCTATGTCTGGTCACTGCGACGTAACTCAGGGTTCACGTTCGCTCACGGAGTAGTCTCGGCTTGCCGCTTCTCGGTCATCCGCCCGCCACGCGCTTACTCACCACAGCAGGGGATACTTCGTGCCTCAGCATGACACGGCGAACAGACCTGGTTTCGAGCACTGATCGGTGTCATTCTGACGCAAGGAAGAATCCCCGCCCCCGCTGTGCCGACAGCAGGCAAGGCTCTGGGTCACACCAGTCCGGCCGGTACAGGCGCACGCGGCCTACACCACCGCCAGCACGTCGGTGCAGAACACCATGTCCTCTTCGCCAACGCGCCCGGGGTTGTCGGGAAACTCCACGAACTTGATGAACAGCCAACCGCCGTCCTGCGGGTTCGCGG
>SHYE01000046.1 GCA_009692935.1 Dehalococcoidia bacterium
GAACCGCTACTTTCAGGCCGGCACCGACACGCCCGTGTTCGAGATCAACGGCATACACATCGGCGTCAACATCTGCGAGGACATCTGGTACCCCGCCGGGCCGGCAGCGTTGCAGGCGCTGGCAGGGGCCGAGGTCATCGTCAACATCAACGCCTCGCCCTACTACCGCGGCAAGTGGCAGGACCGCGAGCGGATGGTGGCCACCCGCGCCGCCGACACCGGGGTCATCCTGAGCTACACCAACCTGGTGGGCGGGCAGGACGAGTTGGTGTTCGACGGTGGCAGCTTTGTGGTGGACGAGACCGGCAAGCTGTTGGTACGCGGCAAGCGCTTCGCCGAGGACCTGGTGGTGACCGACCTCGAGGTGGAAGGTGTGTTCCGGGCTCGACTGCATGACCCGCGCCGGCGCAAGGAGCGGCTCCTCAGCGAAAGCGCACTGACGGCGCAGGATCACTTCGTGTCGGGGTGGGAGCCACGCGGCATCAAGCCCGCGTTGCCTCCGCCCGAACCACAGCCGGAGTCGACCGAGGTGGCGGACGTGTACCACGCGCTGGTGCTGGGTCTGCGGGATTATGTCCACAAGACGGGGTTCAGCAAAGTCGCGCTCGGCCTGTCGGGCGGCATCGACTCATCGGTGGTGGCGTGCATCGCGGTGGACGCGCTGGGTGTGGAGAACGTGACGGGGGTGATGATGCCCTCCCGCTATTCGTCGGAGGGCAGCGTGGTGGACGCGCGGGTGATGGCCGACAAGCTGGGCATCAAGCACCACATCATCCCGATCGAGGAGCCGTTCAGCGCCTACCTGAAGGTGCTGGAAGGGGCGTTTGCCGGCGCCGCGCCCAACGTGGCCGAGGAGAACCTGCAGGCCCGGATTCGCGGCAACTACCTGATGGCGCTCTCGAACAAGTTCGGGTGGCTGGTGCTGACCACCGGCAACAAGAGCGAGACCGCCACCGGCTACAGCACGTTGTACGGCGACATGGCGGGCGGCTTCGCCATCATCAAAGATGTGCCCAAGATGCTGGTGTACGCCTTGGGCCGCTACCGCAACGCCAGCTACGGCGACGTCATTCCCGAGGATGTGTTCATCAAGCCGCCGTCGGCCGAGCTGCGGCCCGACCAGACCGACCAGGACAGCCTGCCGCCCTATGAGCTACTGGACGCGATTCTGGAAGCGTACGTGGAGGAGGACCGCAGCTACGACGAGTTGCTGCTGCTAGGCTTCCCCGAGGAGACCGTGAAGCGCGTCATCCGCCTGGTAGACGTGAACGAGTACAAGCGCCGCCAAGCCGCCCCCGGCCTCAAGATCACGCCGCGGGCGTTCGGCCGCGACCGCCGGATGCCCATAGCGAACCGCTATCGCGCGTTCTAGGGGCGGGGTAGGCGCGAGGTCGACGCACTCGGCTGAGGCAGCCCTCTGGGGATGGTAAACTCCAACAAGGAGGAGATGTCATGGCGTCATTGGGCAAGACCCACACCCGTATCTCACGGAATCCAGCGGTAATGGTAGGGAAACCCGTGGTCGCAGGCACTCGGGTACCCGTGGATGCCGTGCTCAGGCACCTGGCCTACGATCTCAACGTTGCGGACCTGTTCGAGGCATATCCGCACCTGACTCCTGAGGATGTGCAGGCCTGCCTAAGCTATGCGGCCGACGTGGTGGAAGCCATGGCTAGACGGACGGAGGTTGATGCCCCAGCCACACCTTGAGGTTTCTGCTCGACGAGAACGCTGATATGCGACTGGCTGCTACGCTTGAAGTGCACGGGCACGATGTCACGTCGATTAATCGTGATTATGCCCAGGGTGTGTCAGACGTTGATGTCTTAGCTTTGGCTACCCGCGAAGCGCGCGTGCTGGTGACGTTCGATCGAGACTTCGGCGAACTCGTGGTGCGTCATCGAGAACCCCACGCTGGAGTGATATACCTTCGCCTGGGAGTGGTGCCGCTCGCTGCCAAAGCCGAGCGCCTCCTGGAATCTATCGACTACCTCGCCAGCCAAAACAGGCCGCCGTTTCTGGTGGTAACCCCCATCGCCATAAGATCTGCACCGGAGTAGCACCAAGTCAGTCTCCCGTCCGAGGTATCATCATGCCCCCCACCAAAATCGCGTACATCCAAGCGCAGTGGCACACCGATGTGACCGATAACTGCAAGTCGGCTTTCGTCGCCGAGATTCAGCGGCAGGGCTACGGCGCCGCCGACGTAGAGTTCTTCACCGTGCCGGGCAGCCTGGAGATGCCGCTGATGGCGAAGAAGCTGGCGCTGACCGGCAAGTATGCGGCGGTGTGCTGCAGCGGCCTGGTGGTCGACGGCGGCATCTACCGGCACGACTTCGTGGCGTCGGCGGTGCTGCATGGGATTGTGCAGGCCTCGCTGGAGACGGGCGTGCCGGTGCTGTCGGCGGTGCTGACGCCGCACCAGTTCCACGAGCACGAGGCGCACCGAGCGTGGTTTACGGAGCACATGCTGACCAAGGGCAAGGAGCTGGCGGAGGCGTGCGCCCACATCGTGAAGAGTCTGGCGGCGGTCTAGTGCCGGATTGGGCGGGACGCGCGGCGACGGCACACGAAGCCTACCCCGGCTTCGCCGCTGCCGCCGACCGGCTGACCCCCACGCAACGCGAAGCACCGAGGGCGCCTGGTGAGTGGTCGCCACGCGCGGTGGTGGCGCATCTGGTGGGATGGGACCAGGCTTTCGCCGACGGCTTGCGGCTGGTACTGAACGGAACGCCGGAACTGTTCCAGCCACCAACCGATGTCGACGGCTTCAACGCAGTGTCGGTGACGGCCCGTCAACAGCTGTCCTGGGATGAGCTGCGCTCCACTTTGACAGTAACCGAGGGCGATGTGCAGTCGATCGCACGTCTGGCCGAACGAGCAGGCCTACCCAGCGACAGTGGTTTTGGCAGGTGGCTCCAGGGCCAGGCTGAAGACTACACCCATCACGCCCAGCAGCTCACGCATTACTTCGGAGCGCCCTCGTTATCGTGAATAACCTGACGGCGCCGGCCGCTGGGGCGCTTGCCGCTTGGTTCACGGCGCGTCGAGCCCCCACTGGCCCCACAGCGAAAATCGGCGTGTTACACTCCGCTGCATGCGCATAGCCATTGTCCACGACTGGCTGAACCAGAACGGCGGCGCCGAGCGCGTGCTGGAGGAGCTGCACCTGCTGTTCCCGCAGGCGCCGATCTTCACCAGTATCTACGTGCCGGAGAAGGTGCCGGCCGAGTATCGGGAATGGGACATCCGCACCAGCTTCATGCAGCACCTGCCGATGTCGCACGGGCGGCACCAGATGTACCTGCCGCTGTATCCCAAGGCGTTCCGCAGCTTCGACTTCTCGGACTACGACCTGATTCTGAGCAACAGCAGCGGGTTTGCGCACGGCGTGTGCGTGCCGCCCGGCGTGAAGCACATCAACTACTGCCTCACGCCACCGCGGTTCCTGTTCTTGGCCGACAACTACCTGGAGCGCGAACGCATTACGGGACCGGTACGCTGGCTGCTGCCGCCGCTACTGGAGCGGCTGCGACAGTGGGATATCGCCTCGGTGAAGGGCGTCACCGAGTTCGTGTCGATATCACGGGCGGTGCAGGACCGGGTGCGGGATATTTACCACCGCGAGTCCAGCATCATCTATCCGCCGGTGGATTTGGAGCGCTTTGCACCTGCGGACACCCTGGGTGATTTCTACTTCATCGCGGCACGGCTCATTCCCTACAAGCGGGTGGACATTGCGGTCCGTGCGTTCTCGCAACTGGGGTTGCCGCTGCTGGTAGCCGGCGATGGCCGCGACCGAACCGACCTGGAGGCGATGGCCGCGCCCAACGTGCGGTTCCTGGGGCGGGTGGGCGACGGCCAGCTGGAACGACTGTACGCGACCTGCAAGGCGTTCTTGTTTCCCAGCGAGGAGGACTTCGGGATCGCGCCGGTGGAGGCAATGGCCTCGGGCCGGCCGGTGATTGCCTTCAAGGCCGGAGGTGCGTTGGACTACGTGACGGAAGGGGTTACCGGAGCCTTCTTTGACCAGCCGACCTCTGAATCGCTGATGGAGGCAGTGAGGCGCACCGACGTGACCAGCTTTGACCCCATCGTTATTCGCCAAGCAGCAGTGGCGTTTGACCGGGCGGTGTTCCGGCGCCAGATCGCGGCAGCGGTGGAGCAAGCCCTGGGTTGCCCGGTGCCCGCCGGGCGCTGAGCGAGCCCATCGTGCCGGTGTCGGGGCAGAGTCCACGGCGGCGGAACCCGCGCGGGTTCGGTTACCGGCCACGCACGCCGCGACCGCCCATCCAGCGGGCTCGCCGGAGACGGCCGCTGCTCGCCGACCTGGCGGCCTGGGGCGCCGCGACGGCGGTGGCCGGCTCGCTGCTGCTGTTGCTGGCGTTTCACGATCCCTTGATCGCCGTGCCGGTAGTTTTGGGCTATCTCGCCTTCTCGTGGCTGCTTTGGAGTACCCGCCGTTAAGGTCGACCTTCTGTGCATAGCAAAGGACCGGTAAGGAACCGGTCCTTTGTCTTCGAACCACACTTCTTGGTTATGCCGCGCGGCGGCGAACTCTGTGCTGCTCCTCCAGGGTGAAGCCGCCACGAGCTCGCGCAGCGCGTCTGCCTGCTCCAGCAGGTCCTGCGCCGAGGCCGCGGACTCTTCAGCGTGTGCGGCGTTCTGCGGGGTGACGACGTTGATCTGGTCGACCGCCACACGCACTTCGGAGACACCGCGCCGCTGGTTTTGAGAGCTCTGGACCACGTCACCGATGGCGTTGGTGACCACCTCCACCCGGCTGCGGATCCGGCCGAGCTGATCGAGCACTTGATCGTTCAGCTCCACACCCGCCTGAGCGTGGCTCAATGCGCCATCGATCAGGTGCGCGGTGGTTCGTGCTGCCTCGGCGCTGCGCGGCGCCAGGTTGCGCACCTCCTCTGCCACCACGGCAAAACCGCGTCCCGCCTCGCCGCCATGGGCAGCCTCGACGGCTGCGTTCAGGGCGAGCAGGTTGGTCTGGAATGCAATCTCGTCGATGCTCTTGACGATCTTGCTGGTCTCGTCGGACGACGCCTTGATGCGCTGGATCGCGTCGGTCAGGCGTTCGACACTCGCCACCCCCTCGACCACTGCTTCACGGTTCTTCGCCGAGAGGCCTTGCACGCGCTCGGCGGATTCGGCGTTATGCTCGGCGTCGGTCGAGAGTTCCTGCAGGCTGGCGGCGATTTCTTCGAGCGTACTGGCCTGCTCTGAGGCTCACTGGGCCAGCGTGTCGCCGCCGGCTGAGATCGCGTCGGAGGCTTCGCGCACCAGCGTGGCGGAAGATGCCACGCTGCGGAAGGCGGCGGCGAGGTGTTCGAGGGTGTCGTTGAACGCGAGCTTCGTCGCCTCGTGCGCCGGCGTATAGCTGGCCGTAATGCGAGCGGTGCGGTCTTGCCCCGCAACGCGCTTGAGCACAGCGCTCAACTCATCAAAGGCAAGAGCCCCAGTGTTGGCGGGGGCTCTTGCCTTGCTCACGTGCGATTACTAGAGGACGGGCAGGTAGCGTTTCAGTTCGTAATCGGTTACCTGGGCGGAGTAGGTAGCCCATTCCAGCCGCTTATTCTTGATGAAGCTCTTGAAGACGTGGTCGCCAAGCGTGGACCTTACCAGGTCGCTCTGCTCCATGACGTCGAGGGCTTCTTTGAGGCTGCCGGGCAAGGTGGCGATGCCGTGCGCCGCGCGGTCGGCGTCCGACATCTCGAACACGTTCGCCTCAATGGGAGACGGCGGTTCCAGCTTATTCTTGATGCCGTCGAGCCCGGCCGCGAGCATGACCGCAAACGCCAGGTACGGATTGCAGGCTGGGTCGGGCACCCGGTACTCGATGCGGGTGGACTCGGCCTTGTTAGGCTTGTACTCGGGCACGCGCACCAGGTCCGACCGGTTCTTGAGCGCCCAACTGACGTACACCGGGGCCTCGTAACCCGGCACCAAACGCTTGTAGGAATTCACCCACTGGTTGGTGATGGCAGTGATGGCTGGGGCGTGCTTGAGCAGGCCGGCAATGAAACTGAGCCCGGTATCTGACAGGTGGTAGTACCGGCCGTTGGCGTCATAAAAGGCGTTCTCTCCGCCCTTGAACAAGCTCTGGTTCACGTGCATGCCACTGCCATTCATGCCGGTAATCGGCTTGGGCATGAAGGTGGCGTAGACGTTCTGGCTCATGGCCACCTGCTTCACCACGAGGCGATAGGTCATCGCGTTGTCGGCCATGGTCAGCGCGTCGGTGTAGCGGAGGTCGATCTCGTGCTGGCTGGCGGCGGCTTCGTGATGGCTGTACTCCACCCCGATACCCATCTCTTCCAGTGCTAGCACCGTCTCCCGGCGCAGATCGGTCGCGACGTCCATGGGGGTCAGGTCAAAGTAGCCGCCGTTGTCGAGCGGCGTCGCATCCTCAGCAGACTTGAAATAGAAGAACTCGAGTTCCGGGCCCACGTAGTAGTTGTAGCCCAGCTCGGCAGCCTGCTTCAGCACCCGCTTCAGCACGTAGCGCGGGTCCCCCTCGAATGGCGTGAGATCGGGTTTCACGATGTCGCAGAACATGCGGGCGACGGTGTGCCGCTCTTTTGGACGCCAGGGCAGCAGCACGAAGGTGCTGGGATCGGGTAGCGCCAGCATGTCGCTTTCGTCGATGCGGACGAAGCCCTCGATGGAGGAGCCGTCGAAGCCCATCCCTTCGTTCAAGGCCTTCTCCAATTCCTCGACCGTGATGGCGAAGCTCTTAAGCATGCCCAGGATGTCGGTGAACCAGAGGCGAATGAACTTAACGTCGAGTTCCTTCGCCCGGCGCAGTACGTATTCTTTATCTTCGCTCACCATGGGCGCCCCCTATTACTCTGAAGGCGATTCCTACAGGCACACAAAGGGCTCCGCCGGAGTGCGACGGAGCCCTTTGTCCGGTGTTCTGCAACGGGTGCGGCGAGTTCGTCGCCGCTCACGGGATCGGCGCTACTTCGACGCCGCGCCGCACACGGTCTCGAGGATGAGCCGGGTGACGACGTAAGGATCGCAGTTGGCGTTGGGCCGGCGGTCTTCGATGTAGCCCTTTTGGTCCACCGCCACCTGCCAAGGGATACGAACTGAGGCGCCGCGGTCGGAGACGCCATAGCGGAACTCCTTGTAGGAGCAGGTCTCGTGCTGACCGGTGAGGCGCTCCTCAATGCGGTGGCCGTAGTTCGCGATGTGCAGGTCGGCCCTGGTGCCAAGTGCCTCGGCGGCGGCTACGCACGGCTCGTAGGCGGCGCGCATTTGCCTGGTAGAGAAGTTGGTGTGCGCACCAGCGCCGTTCCAATCGCCACGCACTGGCTTCGGGTCGAGCGTCGCACTGACGTTGAAGTCTTCACCGGTGCGGTACAGCAACCAGCGGGCCAGCCACAGCTGGTCGGACGCGGCAGTAGCGCTGGCCGGGCCGACTTGGAACTCCCACTGGCCGGGCATCACTTCGCCGTTGATGCCGGAGATCTGCAAACCAGCCGCCAAACAGTAGTCGAGGTGTGCCTCAACAATGGGACGGCCGAACACTTCGTCGGCACCGACGCCGCAGTAGTAACCACCCTGGGGGGCCGGGAAACCGTTATCGGGCCAACCGAGTGGCTTGACGCCATCGAAGAAGGTGTACTCCTGCTCGATGCCAAACCAGGTATCAAAATCCTTGTACCTGTCGGCCATCGCAGCGCACCCGGCGCGCGTGTTGGTGGGATGCGGCGTCATGTCCGTCAGCAGCACCTCGCACATCACCAGCTTGTGGTCGCCGCCCCGGACGGGATCGGGACACACGAAAACAGGGTTCAGCACGCAGTCCGAGGCAGCGCCAGGGGCCTGGTTGGTGCTGGAACCATCGAAACCCCAGATTGGGGGTTCTTTGCCGGTCTCGATGACCTTGCCCTTCGAACGCATCTTGGGGGTCGGCTGGGTGCCGTCAATCCAAATGTACTCGGCCTTGTAAAAGCTCATTGGTCACTCTCCACACAGACTCGCAAAACTCACCACCGGGGGTACCGGCCAGCTACCATGTATTGTGTACTACTGAACGTTACTGCGCTATTACTCTCGTGTTACGAACTTGTTACGACAGGCAGTGATCACGCGCAGGTTCCCGTGCAGCCTGGGCTGGGCATTCTGGGAACAGGTGGGGATGGCTTGCGACGCCGTCGGGCCGATCCTTAGGCAGGGCCGGTGAACGGCATGGCCGGACACCCGCATGGCTGATGACGGTTGTCATGCACGGTAGGGGCTGGTATACTCCTGGCTGTAAGTACGAAAAGAGAGAAGACACCAGAGGCAGCTCGCAGGACACTTGGCCTCTGGAGGCAGGGAAGGTACGAAGCTCGATGCTCACGATTGACGAAAAAGCAGCCATCATCTCCGAGTACAAGACGCACGAGGGCGACACCGGGTCTCCGGAGGTGCAAGTAGCGCTGCTGAGCAACGATATTTCGCGACTCACCGGTCACCTCAGGATCCACAAGCACGACTTCAACACGCGCCGCAGCCTGTTGATGAAAGTGGGTCAGCGGCGCCGGCAGTTGGCTTACCTGAACCGCCACAGCGTTGATCGGTACCAGACACTCATCAAGCGCCTGGGGTTACGCCGCTAACGCAACACCCCTCCAGACCAGGTCTTCTGGCTCCCCAGCTCCCGTCCGCCCTGTAACCAGACCTCGGCGGGACCCCAGCGGTCCAAAGGTTCTCTCTCCCAGCAACCGCCATCGGCGGATATTGCATGAGTGGAGGACAGTTGAGTAATACCCCTACCGTTCACCGGATCGAACGTCTCATAGGCGGCCGGCCGTTCATTATTGAGAATGGCAAGCTGGCACGCAACGCAGGCGGCGCCGTCACGGTGCGCCATGGCGACACCATGGTGCTGGTCAGCGCCTGTATGGCGAACGACCCACGCACCGGCATCGACTTCTTGCCGCTGACGGTCGAGTTCGAGGAGCGCCTCTACGCTGCCGGGAAGATTCCCGGCGGCTTCATTAAGCGTGAGGGCCGTCCGACGATGGACGCTACGCTGGCCGCCCGCATCACCGACCGTACCATCCGGCCGCTGTTCAACAAGCACCTTCACCACGAGGTGCAGGTCATCATCACCGTGCTCTCCTCTGACCGCGACAACGACGCCGACGTGCTGGGCATGTGCGGCGCTTCTGCGGCCATTGGCCTGGCGGGCCTGCCGTTCGAGGGCCCCGTGGCCGCGGTACGGGTTGGCCTGATCAACGGCCAATTCACCACTAACCCCACCTACACGGATCTTCAGGAGAGCCTGCTTGACCTCATCGTCTCGGGCACCAAAGATGCGATTGTGATGGTGGAGGCCGGCGCCAAGCAGGTGCCCGAGCACACCATGGTGGAGGCCCTGCGTTACGCACACCAGGAGATCCAGACCATTCTGGGCATGCAGGAGGAGTTGTTCCGCCTGGCGCCCGCCAAACCCAAGGTCGAATTGCCCCACATCGAGATGGACCCGGCGCTACGTTCGTCCATCGCGTCTCACTTGCAGCAGGATGTGGCCTCCACCTACCTGGCGCTGAGTAAGAGCGAGCGGGAAGAGGGCCTGGGGAGTTACATCAAGGAAAGCGCCGCCAAACTCGCCGAGCACTACTCTGCCGAGGACGTGGGCGAAGTATTCCACGACGAGATCAAGGCGGAGATGCGCCGCAAGATTCTGGATGAGGGCATTCGCACCGATGGCCGCAAGACCGCCGAGGTCCGCCCCATTTGGTGCGAGGTGGGTCTGCTGCCCCGGACCCACGGATCGGGTCTGTTCACCCGTGGCGCCACCCAGATTCTGTCGGTGGTCACGCTGGGCACGCCGGGCGAACAGCAGAAGCTCGACGGCATCTCACCCGAAGAGCACAAGCGCTTCATGCATCACTACAACTTCCCGCCCTACAGCGTGGGCGAAGTACGCCGCACCGGCTCGCCGGGGCGTCGGGAGATTGGCCACGGCGCGCTGGCGGAGCGGGCGTTGGCCGAAGTGGTCCCCAGCGCCGAGGACTTCCCGTACACCATGCGAATCGTTTCCGAGACGCTGATGTCGAACGGCAGTTCATCGATGGGCTCGATTTGCGGCAGCATTCTGGCAATGATGGATGCCGGTGTGCCGATCAAGGCGCCCGTGGCCGGCGTGGCCATGGGCCTGATCACCGGCGAGGGTGGCCGCTTCGCGGTGCTCACCGACATCGCGGGCTTGGAAGACCACATGGGCGACATGGACTTCAAGGTTGCCGGCACCCGCGAGGGCATTACGGCACTGCAGATGGACATCAAAATCAAGGGCATCACCTTCGAGGTGTTGGAGCAGGCGCTGGCGCAAGCCAAGGAGGGCCGGCTGCACATTCTGGGCAAGATGCTCGAGACTCTGGATACCACCCGAACTGAACTGAGCCAGTTCGCACCCCGCCTGACCACGCTGACCATCGACCCGGAGAAGATCCGGTTCTTGATCGGCCCTGGTGGCAAGACCATCCGCTCGATCATCGACGAGTGCAAGGTGACGGTGGATGTGGAGAACGATGGCACCGTCATCGTGGGCTCCACCAACGGCGAGCAGGCCGAGAAGGCCATCCGCATGATTGAGGCGCTGACCAAGGACGTGGAGGTCGGCGGCGTCTACACCGGCAAGGTGACCCGCACCATGAACTTCGGCGCCTTCGTCGAAATTCTGCCGGGCAAAGAAGGCTTGGTGCACATCAGCGAGCTGGCCGACTACCGCGTACCCAGCGTTGAGGAAGTGGTGCAGGTTGGCGATGAGATCATGGTAATGGTCACCGAGATCGACCGCATGGGCCGCATCAACCTGTCGCGCCGGGCCTTGATGGTGGCCGAGGGTGATGGGGGCGAAGGCGGCGGCGAAGGAAGCGGCGAGGGTGCACCGGCGAGCTCGGCGCCCAGCGGCGGCTACGGCGGTGGCGGCTACGGCGGGCCGAGGCGGGACGGCGGCGGACGGGGTGGCCCCGGCGGCCCCGGTGGCCGCAACGGACGGCCGGGTGGGCCACCGCGCCGGTAAGCATACACGGTTGACGAACCTTTGGCCGGCTGAGATACTGCCGGCCAAAGGTTACTGGCTAT
Source organism: Dehalococcoidia bacterium (assembly GCA_009692935.1). Classification (GTDB taxonomy): domain Bacteria; phylum Chloroflexota; class Dehalococcoidia; order SHYD01; family SHYD01; genus SHYE01. The sequence goes on from SHYE01000046.1 coordinate 11,101, forward strand.
AGCTGGTAGTAGTAGCTCGTGGAGTACGGTGCAGGTCTATATCTAGTACTTGCGAGCAACATAGTTACCAGATATAGTTCTTGGAACGGGATTAGCGAAGGAGGGGGCCATGTTCGAGCCTGAGTACAAACAACTGCGCCGAGCCTACGGGTTCGATGATGTTTCGCTGGTGCCGGGCGATGTCACCATCAATCCCGAGCAAGTGGACACCACCTGGACCCTTGGCCCCCATTCATTCGCCATCCCGTTTCTTGCGGCGGCGATGGACGGTGTGGTAAACCCCTCGTTCGCGCGTGCGCTCCACGGGTTCGGCGGCTTGGCCGTCATGAACCTGGAGGGGGTGCAGTGCCGGTATGACAACCCCGATGAAGTGATCGAGCAGATTGCGACGGCTCCCCGCGACCAGGTGACGGCACTGCTGCAGCAGATTTACACCGCTCCGGTGAAGGAGCGCCTGATTGCCCAGCGCATTCAGGAGGTGAAACGCACCGGTGCCATTTGCGCGGTTGCGATTACTCCCGCGAACACCAAGCGGCTGGCGCCGCTGTGCGTTGAGGCGGGCGCCGACATCATCGACGTTGCTTCGACCGTCACCACCGCCCGTCACCGCTCGAAGAGCGTGAAGGGGCTGGATCTCGCCGAGCTGAAGAAGTCCATCAGCGTGCCGGTGATTGTGGGCAATGTGGTGAGCTACAGCGCAGCGCTGGAACTGATGGAGACCGGCATCGACGCGATTCTGGTGGGCGTGGGCCCCGGCGCCGCCTGCACCAGCCGCGAGGTGCTGGGCGTAGGCGTGCCGCAGATCACCGCTACTATGGACTGCGCGGCCGCTCGTGACGCCTACTATAAGAACACAGGGCGCTATGTCAGCATTATCACCGACGGCGGCCTGCGCACCGGCGGCGACATCTGCAAGAGCTTCGCGGCCGGGGCCGACGCGGTGATGCTCGGTTCGAGCTTTGCCGCCACCAAGGAAGCGCCGGGCCACGGCTACCACTGGGGCATGGCCACGCCGCACGCCGCTCTGCCGCGCGGCACCCGGGTGCACGTGGGCGTGAAGACCGACCTGCAGAAGTTGCTGCTTGGCCCAACTAGCCGCACCGACGGCACCGAGAATCTGGCGGGCGCGCTGCGCCTGGGCATGAGCATCTGCGGCGCCGACTGCGTGGCCGAGATGCACGAGGCGCAGATCGTGATTGCCCCGTCGATCAAGACTGAGGGTAAGATCTACCAGATGATCGGGGATTAGATAGCGGTATCCCAACAGAAACAGCCCGCCGTAAACGGTGGGCTGTTTCTGTTGGGATACCGGGTACAGGAGGACAGATGCGTGTAACCTAGAACATCGTCTGGAGAAGTTCCGGATGGGGCGGGCTGCTAGGGCTCCTGTATGGGGGCACGTACCAGGCGGCGGACTCGACACTGAGTTTCATCACAGGGTTCTTCGTCATCTCTGTTGGGCCACCCGAGTGGCAGATAGTGCTCGGAGGATTCGTACTTGGCGGGGTTTTCGGGGGTGCGGTCGGCTTCGTTGCCGGAGCACCACTTGGCTTCCTGACGCGGCTCGCGACCTACGCGGTGGCCAGGATAACCGGAGACACCAATTCGAAGTGGCTTACGATGGTGCTGCTGCTCATACCGGTGGCCGCTTACCTTGCTTTATCAGTGGTGTGGAGCACCCTGAGGCTTAACTTCTTTCAGGCGCCCTACTTCTTGGCCCCGCGGCACTCCTTGCCTGGCT
>SHYE01000047.1 GCA_009692935.1 Dehalococcoidia bacterium
GCACCCCAGTACCGAAGGGCCATCACTTTCACGTACTTCCTTCGCTCATTCACCGTCATAGTCTCATTTGGCGGCATGGTTCCCTCAGTAACATCCCTAGCTGAGTGAACCCTACCCTCTTCGGTAACATTCTAGGTGAGTGAATACGCTCAGTTGACGTCCGGTGCTGGCCGGGACATGCTTAAGCACCGTTCGGGGCATTACAACTCAAAGGATGTGAATATGGCGGTGCGTCTCGTGGTCACTTTCAAAGCGAAGCCGGGTATGGGCTCCGAGCTGGTGAAGGCCTACGCCGGCCGGTGCGCTGAAGTCATGCAGGAACCCGGTTGCGAGCAGTTCGAGGCGTTTCAGTCCGCAGTCGACCCCGACACCATCGTGCTGCTCGAGCACTGGGCTAACCAGGCGGCGCTTGATGTTCACGCAGAGGTGAATAAGACACGGGCTCCGCTGCGCCCAGAACTGCGCGCCGAGGGTCCCGGCGCCCGTGAGGACTACACCTACAACCGCACGCGCTAGCGGTCCGATGCACGTAGTTTGGTGTGGCTCGGCCCGACGCCTTAGGATGAGCGCGAGGGTTCCCTCCGCCCACCCGTGAAACCTTTTAGGCGTCGATCACAAGCAGTGGACGGGGGGGCCTCGGGCGGCGGTCTATCGGACACCGCACCGAGGCTCTCCAGCTCTCCGCGCTTCGCCAGCGCAGGTTAAGCGCCGTTTAACCTGTCGATAATCGCCGGTTAACCAGCAAAGCCCGCGGCAGCCTCAGGATCGAGGTGACAAACCTCGCTTCTAAGGTGATTCGGATGACTTTCGGTCTGCTGTAGGTATCCATGGCCCTGGGCCCGCTCATCATCGGCCACATCGCCAAGCTCTGGCCGGGCGGGCCCACCGCCGTCAATCTTCACGAGTTCACCACGCTGACGGCCCTGGTAATGGCGACCATTGCATACGCTCATCCTGCTCGGGACACGTACATCGCCTTCTCACCCCTCACCTTACCGGTGTCTGTGTTATATGCACCCTGGTGACAGCCCACGGAGTCTGGGCAGGCTCCGACGGCGCGAACCCCTTCGTACGCGGCAGTTATGTCTTCGCGCTCGTACCTTGTACGGCCTGACGGTCTACCGGATACTAGCAACAGTACGAATCCCGAACAACGCAAAAGTCAGGACAGCAGTATGACCACCAACGCGTCCGGCGGCACGCTACTGGTCGTCGAGGACGACGAGCACATCGCCGAGCCGCTCATCTATGGACTGCGGGCCGAGGGTTTCCACGTGATACACGCCCGGGACGGTGTCGAGGGCGTCGAAGCCGCCCGGCGCGACCACCCGGACCTGGTGCTGCTCGACGTCATGCTGCCCAAGCTTGATGGCTTCGGCGTGGCGCGGCAGCTGCGGACCGAGTCGGTGGTACCCATCATCATGCTGACGGCCCGCGGGCAAGAGATGGACCGGGTGATGGGCCTGGAGCTGGGTGCCGACGATTACGTCGCCAAGCCCTTCAGTTTCCGGGAGCTGCTAGCGCGCATCCGGGCGCTGCTGCGGCGCCGAGAGTTGGATCGTGGCTCGGCCGTGGTGCAGCCCGACGAGGTGTTGTTGGGCCCGCTGAAGATCAGCCGGGCGACGAGGCAGGTTTGGCGCGACGGCCGCGAGGTGGCGCTGAGCCACCGCGAAATGGAGCTCTTGCTGGCGCTTGCTACACAGATTGGTCGAGCCGTTCCCAGGCAGGATCTGTTCGATAGCGTGTGGGGCGCCAACTGGGTGGGTGACGCCCGCACTCTCGACGTGCATATTCGATGGTTACGTGAAAAACTGGAAGCTGATGCGTCACATCCAGCCTACCTCCAGACCGTCCGAGGGTTTGGCTACCGCCTCAGCGACCAGCCAGGGCCCCCGACTGCGCCTTAAGCCGCCTTCGCTCCAGACGCTGCTGCTGGCGTCACACTTGGGCCTAACCGCCCCGGTGTTGGTGCTGCTCGTCCTCTGGTCGGGCCTCTCGCTGCAGGCCGCATCGCTCGATCAAGCCGCCCGAGACCTCGATACCCAGGGGGCTTCGTTGGCGCCGTTTCTACGAGAACCAATGCAGCTTCGCTTCCGAGGCGCGATTGCCGTGGTGGCGCTGGTCAAGAACTACAGCGAGACCACCGGCGCCACCGTCACCGTCACCGATCCCAATCGCCGCGTGCTCATCTCGTCAGACGATCGCATTCCGACCGGCGCCCAGCTTTCGGGGCCCGAGCTGCAGCAGCGCGTGACCGCAATCCGCTGGGACGACGCTTTGGGCGAGGAGCGGATGTACGCAGCAGCGCCCATTATCGAGGATGTGCACGAGGTGCTGGGCTTTGTGCAGGTCTCGCGGCCCTCGGCCGAACTCTGGCAGCGGATCAAGACGACCTGGCTCACGCTCCTTGGGGCCGCTACCGGCGCCTTAGTGCTTGCCATCGTTGGTAGCGTTCTGGTGGCGCGACAGATTACGCGGCCTGTCCGCGCGCTCACTATCGCCGCCCAGGGTGTCGCCGGTGGCGACCTCAACCGCGTGGTCATACCTTCTGGTCCACGTGAGACACAGGGGCTAGCGCACGTCTTCAATACCATGAGCACCACGGTGCGCGAAACGCTGGCACAGCAGGAGGCGTTCGTGGCCAATGCAGCCCACGAATTGAAGTCGCCGCTGGCCAGTATCCGGCTTCGGCTTGAAATGATCGACACCCATGGGGCAGAACACCCTGAGATAGTGAGCGAGTACCTCACCAAGCTGCAGGGCGAGGTGAGGTCGCTGGAACACCTGACCGAAGAGCTGCTCACGCTGTCGGTGGTTGCCGACCCTGAGCGCAGTCCCAAGGCGCCGACCGACCTCGCGCCCTTATGCTACGAGCTGTCCGACCAGTACGGCCCGCTGGCGCAACAGGCCGGCCTCGCGCTCGAGGTGGACGTGCCAGACCACCTACCAAAGGTCGCGGTGAACCTCGGGCAGATCGCCATGGCGTTGCGCAACCTGCTCAGCAACGCGGTCAAGTTTACGCCGGCGGGAGGCACGGTGAAGCTGAAGGCGTTTGCCCAGGGCAGCAGCGTAGACATCCAGGTCAGCGATTCGGGGAAGGGCATCTCGGCGGAGGCGCTGCCCCATGTGTTCGATCGCTTTTACCGCGAAGACAGGTCCGACCACCGCGGCGCAGGCCTGGGACTATCGCTGGTGAAGGCCGTGGTGGATGCGCACGGAGGCCGGGTGGCCGTGCAGAGCACAGCAGGGAAGGGCTCCACCTTCGCCGTGCGACTGCCGCAGGCGACAGAGCAGCCGCCCTAGCTCGTGGGGGCCTCGGCGTCGGTCGCCGACGGCGCCGCTTGCGGCGGGGGCGGTGGCGAGACCATAGGGTCGGGTCCAGGATCGCGGCCGGCAACCACCAAGCCAAGCCGGGTCAGGTAGCCCTGCCAGCCGTAGGCGGTATTGAGCTGCTCTTGCTTCGAGATGCCAAAGTGGCGCACGCGAACCACCGTGATATCGCCGTTGAGCAAGAAGTCGACCTCGACGCGGGTGGAGCCAGCCGGGACCGGGTGCCCGGGACGCTCGAAGCCCCAGGTGAACACCAGGCGTTTCCCCGGGTCCACCTCCACGAACTCGCCGACCGTGATGTCCCGTCCTGTCACGTTCACCCGATAGATGCCGCCCGGCTTCGGGTCAAGTTCGGCTTCCACCCCTTGCCACTGCAAGAGCCGGTCCGGCTCCACCCAATAGGTGTAGACGGTCTCGGGCGGTACCCGCACCCGTAGCAAGCGTTCGACGTGCTCTTGTGGCTGTTCCGTGGTCATAGGTGAAGCGCACCCTCTCGCTGAAACTCCGCCCTTAGCGGGCGGAGGACTAAAGCAGCAGTCACGGGCCTTTACTAGGCCTTCAGTTCCACCACTAACTCAACCTCCACCGGTGCGCCTAGTGGCAGCTCGGCCGCGCCTATGGCACTTCTCGCGTGCCGGCCCGGCTCCCCGAACACATGGATCAGCAACTCGGAAGCGCCGTTCGCCACCCGCGGGTGATCGGTGAATCCCGTGGCGGATGCGATGTAGACCGTCAGCCGCACCACCTGTGCGACATTTTCCAGCCCGGCTGCCTGGTTGATAATCGCCAACGCGTTGAGGGCGGCCCGCTGCGCCGCGGCCTGGCCCTCCTCCAGGGTAAAGTTGCCGCCGAGCTTCCCCACCTTCTGCAGCTTGCCGTCGACGAAGGGCAGTTGGCCGCTGACGAACAGCAGGTTCCCGCTGCGCACTGCGGGCAAGTAGGTGGCAACGGGGCGGGGTGGTTCGGGCAGGGTAAGGCCCAGCTCTTTCAATTTCGAGGCGACATTCATAATCAGCGCTATCCTAATTCTCGGGGTGTGGTGGAGGCATTCTAGCATGCGGCACCGGCCAAGCGGCAGACTCGCCTGGTTAGGGGCTACCGCTCTTTCGCAGGTTTGCACCCCATGCCTAGAGTGTAGCGGCGCTGACCTCGGTTCCCGTAAGAGGTCAGAGTTGATGAGGCCATCGCCCAGTACGCTCTGAGTCCGCGGCTTTCAGCGGAGCGTTGGCTCTTCCCGCCCGCCCACCCCCGATGTCTCGAAGTGGGGGACCCTTCGACAGGCTCAGGACAAGCACCCCCACACCCCTGTCTGAGGGGACTCGCCATCCCCTCAGAACTCCCCTGCCGAGACGAGAGGCATCAGTTTACTGTGTGGTGGTGCTGCGTGGCTTTAGCCCGCAGGTCTAACGGCCAACTCACCGACTCTGAACTCTTACCGGTTCCCCCCAAGCCTCCCCCAGCCTAACCCGGCCCGCTATACTAGACTCCCAATGGAAGCTCTCGTGTTTCTCGACGTTGAAGAAGGACCCAACCAGCCGCTGTCGCTGCAGCTGGTGTTCAGTGCGCTGGAGCCGGAACGGCAGGTGCTGAAGGTGCGAACCTACGATCGCGGCGACACCAGCGGTACCTGGCACGACGTGGTGGCCTGGAACAACGCCGGTACTTGGGCGTCCGCCACCGGCGTCAAGGTCGAGGACTCGGGCCAGGCCTTCGCATACCTGGTCTATGGCGGCGACGCCGGCGTGCGGCTGCGCCCGGCCGGAAGCGCCGACTGGGCAATCGCTGCGCCCGGCCAATGGGGCGAAAGCCACCTCCTGCTCACCGAAGATCAGGACATCGAGTGGGCCTAGTGCCGAGACGCTGTGACGAGGCGCGCGACACCACCAACCGGGCTATCAGCATCAACATCGACCCACAACGACCCAACGAATTGCCCTGAGGAGCTGATTTGAAAGCGATAGTGGTTGACCCTAACGCCGCCGGAAAGCTGGTAATCAGCGAAGTACCTGACCCCACGCCGGGCCGGAGCGAGGCCGTGATTCAGGTGTCGGCTATCTCGCTGAACCGAGGCGAGACTCGCAGCGCCATGAGCGCAGCCGTCGGCGCCCGCCCAGGCTGGGACCTAGCCGGGGTGGTGGCCAAAGCTGCCACAGACGGCTCGGGCCCGAAGGAGGGCCAGCGCGTGGTCGGTATTCTGAGCACGGGCGCATGGGCGCAGCTGGTGGCGGTACCCAGCAACCAGATCGGCATATTGCCCGATGGCGTCACCTTCGAGCAGGCCTCGACGCTGCCAGTGGCGGGCATGACCGCCTATTACGCCCTCGAGAAGAACGGCTCGGTGCTGGGGCGCAAGGTACTGATTACCGGCGCTTCTGGGGGCGTGGGCCTGTTCGCCGTGGAACTGGCGGCCAACGCCGGGGCCGAGGTCACGGCGGTGGTGCGGCAAGCGAAGTACACCGAGGCGGTGCTGGCTGCTGGGGCCCATCACGTGGTTGCCGACGAGACTGCGGCAGCAGCGGCCCAGTACGGACCCTACAGCGTGGTGCTGGAGTCCGTTGGCGGCGCCAGCTTGACCAATGCCCTCACCATGCTCGCCTTCGGGGGCATGTGCATCCTATTCGGCGCATCGGGCGAGGGCAGCGGGACGGTGGAGATTCGCCGGTTCTTTCAGGCGGGGCGCGCATCGCTCTACGGCTTCGGCCTGTTTAACGAGTTCGGTATCACCCCAGCCAGCACCGGCCTCACCCGCATGGCGACTCTGGTGGCGGCCGGCAAGCTGCACCCTCACATCGCCGTCTCCGCACCCTGGACCGACATCGCGTCGGTGGCACAGCGCCTGCTGGACCGCGACTATCCGGGCAAGGCAGTGCTGCTGGTTAGCTAGCGGTACCGGATACCTGATCCAACGGGTTGTGGAAGCCGACCATCCGGCCCCGGTCCTCGTCGTAGAGCCGGACATGGAGCGACTTCACGCTCTCGCGCAGCGTCAGCGGTGGGACTTCCTGGAATACCGGTATCGTTTGGTGGCAGGGCTCCAGGTTGTAGTTCGGTATACGAGGGTTCAGGTGGTGAATGTGGTGGAAGCCGATGTTGCCGCTGAACCACTGCAGCACCTTGGGTAGCTTGTAGAACGAGCTACCGTAGAGCGCGGCCTGAAAGTAGTCCCAGTTCTCGTGGCGCTCCCAATAAGTATTCTCGTATTGGTGCTGCACGTAAAACAGCCACACTCCGATACCACCGCTTAAGACGGTAATCGGCAGCGTCACCGCCAACATCGCGCCAACGCCGACGGTAAAGCTCAGGCCCAGGACAATGACCAAAAGCGAGAAGTTGGTCACCCACACGCTCCGCTCCTCGCGGGGCTTGCCTGCGCAGTCGGCGAATGGGAAGCGCGATAGGACGAGAAAGGCAAACGCTGGCCCGGCTACGAAGATGACCAAGGGGTTGCGATACAGCCGGTAGAGTATGCGCTGGGACCACGACTTCGCCCGATACTCCTCTTCCGTCATCGTCCAAACGTCGCCGAAGCCCCGGCGATCAAGGTCGCCCGAGGTGGCGTGATGCCGCGCGTGGCTGTGACGCCATGCGTAGTAAGGCGTGTAGCTCAGGACACCCGTAATCGTGCCCAGAATGTCGTTTGCTCGCATCGACTTGAAGAACGACCCATGCCCGCAATCGTGAAAGATCACGAACACGCGCACCGCAAAGAGCGCCGACACTACCCCGAGCGCCAGAGTAAGCCAATACGACACCTCCAGCGCCCGATAGGCCAAGTACCAGAAACCGATATATGGCGGAATGCTGGTCATGATCTCCCAAACGCTGCGCCAGGTACGGGGCTTTTGGAAGGGCGCCAGCTCGCTGAGCCACGGGGGCTTGCCGGTAGCTCGAGCCGACGCGCTGGAGGCAGTTCCGCCCGGTAATGCGGGTAGGGGAGCGATGCTTGTGGTCACTGGTAGCTACTCTTCTCCAAGGGCAGATTGAGGTGGTCTAGTTCAGGCCCCGCCACTGCTCGCCTGGGGCGCGCGTCACCACAGGGTGGCGGGACGAGGAAGGGCGACACGGAGGGCGGGACGCTAGGGGCGGACGCCGGGCTGCTGGCGCCGGTACATTTTGTTAGGGCAAGCCCGGCTGCCGGAACCGGAATTCGAAAACCTCAACTGATTCAAACGCGCGTCCTTCAAACAAAACTCCGCTGCATACGCTAGCGGGGAGCGCCGTGGCGTTCCCCGTGGCTCAGTATAGCATTCTGTCCCTACCTCAAGTGGGCATCCCCCAACTGATGCACCACGCGATAGTACGAGGGAAGGGGTGCTTTCCTCCATGAGCCGGAGGGCAGCTTGCCGAGTTGAGCCCGCCGGCCCTCTGCAGTCCAGAACGCGCGACCAGCGGCTTCTGTTTCCCAAAACTCCGTACGAAACAGCCGGCTCTCTCGCCCCAGGAACTGATACAGCCGGTACTCACGAAATCCAGGCGTGGCCAACAGCGTCGCCCGCAGTTCATGCTCCCAGCTCGCCCAGTTCGCGCGTCCGGCGCCGGCCACCTCCAGCTCGGTGCGCACGCAGAACTGAGCGCCCCCGGGCACACCCTGCTGCGCGATCGGCTCGAAGAACTCGATGTCGGGCGGTTGCATGAACGCATCGGTCGGCCGGGTGCGGTTGTACTCGCCCATCCAGCGCATGTGCTCTTCGTCGACGGCGTACGTGCGATCGGTCCACAGCCGCAGGGCCATGAATGTCACGCCGTCTCCCAGCCACTTCATCCAATCCGAGGCCAGCGAGCTGGGCTGGGTTGCCTGCGCCTCGTGCAAACTCTGCACCCGCTGGGCGATGAGGTCTTGCAGGCCTGGTGTGGCGTAGTAAGTCTCCTGGAACAAGAACATACGGGCCTCCTTATGGTCAGGTCGTCCGTGGCTTTGCCTGCGCCGAGTCTGATCGCTCCCTCGGAGCGGCAGGAGCACCGCGCGGGCCAGCGCGTCCATCAGGCCGGGCCGATAGCGCACCCCGTCCCAGCATCCACCCATTGAGCAACGGGCGCCGGTGAACCCGACGCAAGCGCGACAACAACACCGGGCATTACACTGCGCTACCGCCAGCGCCGGCAGCGCTCAGTCGCAGGCCGCTGAACCCGCGAAGCACCCAACGAACGTAATCACCTTTGCCGACTGTGCTCTCCACAGCCTCAGTGTACCCGACACGCGGTCCGTTGGCCTGCCCCCAGGGCGGTTGGCCGATCCAGAGCGTAGGAGTATCATCGGTCGGTCGATGATGAGCACCACGTCCACCCATGCCGCCGATTCCTCCGCACCGCAGCGGCTACTGAGCCGCGACTTTCTGGCTATCTGCGTCGGTCAGTTTTTCGGCTTCACGGCGCAGGGGCTCGCGAACCCCATCTTCCCGCTCTACATGGTGGCACAGGGCCAGACCGAGACCTATATCGGCTTCGCACTGGCAGCGTTCAACGTCATCTCCTTTGTGGTGCGCCCCACCTTCGGCGGCATGGTAGACGCGGGCCAGCCCCGCAAAGCCATGTCGGTGGCGGGCGCGTTCATGGCGCTGGGGCCGCTCGGGTACCTGGTGCCGAACCCTTGGCTGGTGTTTGCCGTGCGCGGGGTGCACGGCGTCGGTTGGGCCGGGGTCAACGTGTCCGGAAGCGCTTGGGTAGCGTATCTGGCGCCGGCAAACCGAAGGGCCGAGGCTCTGGGGTACTACACAATGGCGCAACGGGTGGGCAACTTTGCCGGGCCGGTCGTGGGCCTTTGGCTGGCCAACAACGTTGGATTCAACGAGGCCTTTCTCGCCTCGGGGTTCTGTGGCCTGTGCGTGCTGCTGACCAGCTTAGCCGCCCGCTCCGGCGCGGTAACGGCCGCCACCCCCGGCAAGGCGGCCGACGAACCCCAGCGCTCATGGCTGCTGCGCTGGGTGGAGCCTGGGGCGTTCCTTGGCGCCTCACTGCTGGTGCTGAACACCATTCCGGGCGTGGTGGTGGTTGCCTACATGCCGCTGTACTACCTTAAGATCGGTCTGGGCGGTATCGAGCTGTACTTCGTGGTGCTCGGCATCATGGGTATCTTCGCCCGCGGCCTGATTGGCCGTTGGGCGGACAAAATCGGGCGGATGCGTGCGATCGGCAGCGGCTTCCTGATCCAGTTCATCGGCCTGTCGGCCTTCACACTGACGCAGGACCCGCTGCTGCTGATGCTAGGCGGGGCAGTCTGGATCTTCGGGAGCGGCCTGAGCCAGCCCTCGCTCTATGCCTTGGCCATCGACCGCGCACCGCCGAACCGCCGTGGCAAGGCGATGGCCACGTACACCATGGCGTTCCAGGTTGGCGGAGGCATCGGGGCCATCACCGGCGGTGTCATCCTGGAGCAGCTGGGGTTTCCGGCGCTCCACCTCGCTATGGCAGGCACGGCGCTGGCCGGGGTCCTGATCGTCGTCTTTGGGGTACGGGGCAAGCTTCGGCCGGTCGCCTCGCCCACCTAAGCTCAGTCGGCCTCCGCGCGTCGCGGCCGGGCCGCGGGCAGCGGCTGGCCCTCGCCGTCGTGCGAAGGTCCGGACCCGCCGCCATAGGAGCGGAGCTGGGGGAGCAGAAAGAACGCCGCGGTCATCACCGTGAGAGTGAGCACACCGCCCATCGCAACAGCAGCCTGCACGCCGATGAACTCGGTCAGCAGACCGGTCTGGAAGCTGCCCAATGGACCGACGCCGCGCATCGACATGCTGCTCAACGCCATTACCCGGCCCACCATGTCGTGCCGCACCGAGAGCTGAATCATGGTCTGTTTCGCGGTGCCCATCATGACGTCGGCCGCGCCTACTACCACTAGGAACACCAGCCCCATCAGGAACGTTGGCGCCCACGAGAACGCCATGATCGCTACGGCGTAAACGGCGCCGCAGCCCAGCAGCAAGCGCCCCTTGCGGCGGATGTCGCCCCTGCTGGCCAGGAACAGCGATCCCCCCAGGGCGCCGAGACCGGCGGCGCTCTGTAGCATACCCAAGCCCTCGGGCCCGACGTGGTGCACTAAGTTGGCGAACACCACCAGCATCGAGATGTATTGGCCAAACAGGCTGGCTGCCGCTTGCATGACCAAGAGCCCGAGGAGCAGCGGCTCACTCCGCACGTAGCGGAAGCCCTCGGTCAATGCTGTGACGGCATTGCGCGCCGGAGCGGTGGAGGGGGCGTTGCTGGTACGCATGAGCAGCAGCGAACCCACCAGCACGCTGGTACCGGCCGCAGAAATCAGGAAGGTCCAGCCGGCGCCAAACCAGGCGACCAGGATACCGCCGATGGCCGGACCGATCATCTGGCTGCCCTTGCGCACGTTGGAGTTCAGGCTGATCGCGGTCATCAGGTCGGACCGCGGCACCAGGTTGGGCAGCAGTGCCTGGCGAGAGGGAGCCTCGAACGCACCCAGGCTGGCTGATAGGACACTGTTGAGGTAGAAGTGCCACACCTCCAGCCTGCCGGTCACCACTAGGGTGCCCATGATCAGCGGCAGCACGCCATTCAGCGCTTCGACCCAAATCAGCGTCTTGCGGCGATCGACCCGGTCGACCACGGTACCGGCATAGAGCGAGACCAACACAAAGGGCACCGTCTTGAACAGGCCGTCGAGTCCCACCATCGCCGCCGACCCGGTCATGCTGAACAGCAGCCAGGCTTGCGCCACCTGCTGCATCCAGCTCCCGAGGTGCGAGATCACCAGCCCCGACCAGAACAGCCGGAAGTCGCGATGGCGGAAGGCTCCAAACGCGCCGCCGCTCGGGGCGGTGGCGTCGGGTGGTTGTTGCGCGTCAGGACGTGGCATAGACTAGCCGACTATACGTTGTGGTGTTAGGCAGCGTAAAGAGGTTAGCACTCCTTACGCGTTACGAATGCTCGACAGTTTTCAATCGACACGAGTACCATGACGCCATTCCAAGCTGTTCGCGCCGGGCGTAGCCATGACCGCTGAACGATCCGATCGGTTGTTTTCCAAGTACCAGCTCTTCTCGCTTTACCTCCCCTCGTTCCTGCTGCAACTGGGCGCCGGCATGGTAGCGCCGGTTCTCCCCGTGTTCGCCAAGGGCTTCGACGTTACGTTCGGTGAGGCGTCGCTGGTGTTCGTGGTGGCACAGGTCGGCGCCTTGGTGGCAACCTTCCCGGCGGGGTATCTGATGGACACGCTGGGCCGGCGGCCGGTGCTGTTGGCCGGGCCACTGCTCACCGCGCTCGCATCGTTCATGACGCCCTTCGCGGGGTCGTTCGCCGAGCTGCTGTTCTGGCGGTTTCTCGGTGGCGCCGCCGCGCAGATATGGCAGCAGGCCCGGCTGGTGATGATCGCCGACTCTGCATCGTCAGACACCCGCGCCCGTCAAATCACCTGGATGAACGGCACGGCACGCGGCGGCCAACTGCTGGGGCCCGCCTTCGGTGGGGTGCTCGCGGCCAGCTTCGCGGTGAGCGTGCCGTTCGTCTTGCATGCGGCAGTCACGCTCCTGGCCACGCTACCCAGCGTGATGCTGGTGAAGGAGACCGCGCCCAGCCGGCGGGCGAGCACCGGCGAGGGCGCCGACAAGGCAACCGCAGCAGGCGGTGATGGCTGGGGCGCCATCATTGCGGCCATGCTCACCTTCCAGATGCTGGTGTTCCTGATGGTGCAGTTCAGCGCCAACCTGGCGCGCGGCGGCAACGAGTTCGGGGCCCTCAATCTGTACGCGGTCTACGCCTACGGTATCGGGACCCAGGAACTGGGCCTGCTGGCCAGTGCTGCAGCCCTGGCTGGCATGCCGGTGCCCTTCATCACCGGCTGGCTGATGGATAAGTACGGTCGGCGTTCGGTTATCGTGCCCGGCTTTAGCTTCTACGGCAGTTCGGTCATCCTCATGGCCATGACAGCATTCGGCGGGCTGTCCTTCGAGGTGTTCGCTGTGTCGTACTTGCTGGTGCAGTTCAGCCAGGGCACCATCGGAGGCACTATGCAAGTGCTGGGCACCGACATGGCGCCGGGGTTCGCTCGCGGCCGCTTCTTCGCGATCTGGCGGCTCATCGCCCAGCTCGCCTCTACCATCACGCCGGGCATCTTCGCGCTGCTTGCGGAGCACGTGCACTACGGCGTGGCCTTCCTGTACTTGGCGGCATGCGCCCTGTTCGTCGCCGCAATGGTCGGCACCGTGCTCCGCGTCCGAGGCGCCGCTCCCCGCCCCACCTAGCCGTCCTCCGCGTCCGCGTCCGGGGCGCTGCGCCTCAGCCCACCCAAGTGGCACTCCGTAGGGGTGGCCTAGTGGTCGGCCACGGGTATATGGGTGATACGCGCTGGGGTGGTGCGCGTTATCTCCAGTATGAAACGCTTCATGGTGACCCTCCTAGGAGAAGAACGTACGGCGCTCCGCAAGCTCCTCAGAGGAGGGAGCGCTGCCGCACGAGGCT
>SHYE01000048.1 GCA_009692935.1 Dehalococcoidia bacterium
AGGTAGAAGCCCGCGAACTGGCGACGATTCGTACCGGTCGCGCTCAGGCCTCTTCGGTGGAACACTTGCGGGTGGACTACTACGGCACCCCGACGCCGCTGGTTCAGATGGCCACCATCGCGGTACCCGATGCCCGCACCGTCACCATCCAGCCTTGGGACCGGGCCGCGCTCGAACCCATCGAAAAGGCGATCCAGAAGTCCGACCTCGGCATCACCCCCAATAACGACGGCAGCATTATCCGGCTGAACTTCCCGCAACTCACGCAGCAGCGCCGCCAGGACCTGGTGAAGACCGTCCGCAAACGGCTCGAGGACGGTAAGGTGGCGCTGCGCAACGTGCGCCGCGAGGCTCAGGACGACATGCGGGGCATGGAAAAGCGCAAAGAGATCTCGGAAGACGAACACAAGCGGGCTGACCAGCGGCTGCAAAAGCTGCTGGATAGCTACGTCGAGAAGATCGACGCCACGGGCAAGGCCAAAGAGGCCGAACTGATGGAGATCTAGGTTGTCGCCGTCTCTGCCAGGGCGCAGCGCCCCTGCCGTCACCCCGGCAGCAGAGGCCACCGAATCACCAGCCCCTGTCCCGCAGCACGTCGCCATCATCATGGATGGCAACAGCCGATGGGCCAAGCGCCGCCATCTGCCCACGCTCGCAGGGCACCGTGCGGGCACCGAGAACATCCGTAAAGTCATCCAGGGCTTCGCCGATCATGGCGTGAAGTGCCTCACGCTCTTCGCTTTCTCTACCGAGAACTGGAACCGGCCTGCCGACGAGGTCAGCGGCTTATTCGGCATTCTGGTGGAGGTGGTCGGCCGTGAGACGCAGGAGCTGCACCGGCGAGGCGTGCAGGTACGCCACATCGGGTCCTTCGAGAACGTCCCGCAACACCTGCAGGACGCGATCCTGCGGGGCGTCGATCTGACCAAAGACAATGACCGCATGACGCTCTGCATTGCCTTCAACTATGGCGGACGGAAGGAGATCGTGGAGGCGGTACGCAGTTTGGTGCGCGACGGTCTGACTGCTGACCAGATCGACGAGGCGGCGATCGGCAGCCGCTTGTATACTGCGGGTTTGCCGGATCCCGACCTCATCATTCGCACCGGAGGCGAGATGCGGTTGAGCAACTACCTGATTTGGCAGGCGGCTTACGCCGAGTACTACGCAACCGAAGCCTTCTGGCCCGACTTCGGCCCCAAGGAGATCGACCTAGCGTTGCAGGCATACGGCCAGCGCCAGCGGCGCTTCGGCGGCCGCGATGACGCTTAGCAGCAGCCGCATCTAGCGTGCAAAGTGGCAGCACCGAAGGAGATGCCAAGCCTGCGGGCATGAATAACCTCGCTCAGCGCCTCATCGTGGCCGCTATCGGCATCCCCGTCTTGTTGATGGTTATCATCACCGGCGGCACCACCTATGCCGCAGTGGTCGCGTTGACGGCGCTTGCTGCGGTCCGCGAGTTCGCCCGCATTGTGCGATCGGCTGGCGCCCGGCCCAACACGCTGATCTTACCGGCGGGCGTTGCGCTCTACGTGATTAACGCCACGCAGCAAGAAGCGGCAGCACCTGCGATTACCGGCCTGGTGTTCACCGCCGCAATCGCCTGGGGCGCCTTCCGGCCACGCGAATCGTTGGCCATGAGCAACGTGGTGTGGACCATCGTCGGCACCCTCTACGCAGGGTTCTTGTTCAGCCACTGGCTGGTGTTGCGGCAGATTCCGCAGGGTATGGAGTGGACGTTGTTGGCGTTGTTCAGCACCTTTGCCAACGACACTGCGGCGTACGCGGTGGGCCGGCTCATTGGCCGGCACCAGATGGCGCCAAGCATCAGCCCCGGCAAAACCTGGGAGGGCGCGGGCGGGGCACTCGTTGCCACGTCGCTGGCGGTACCCGCGCTGGCCACGGCGCTCGGTCTGCCATTGACCGAGCCCATGTGGTTGCTGGGCCCCGCACTCTCGGTGGCGGCCCAAACGGGCGATCTGGCAGAGTCGAAACTGAAGCGTTTGGGCAACGTCAAGGACTCAGGTACGATGTTCCCTGGTCACGGAGGCCTTCTGGACCGTCTTGACGCCTTGGTCTTCGTCGGACCGCTCGTGTACTATTGGAGTATATGGGTGTCTCCGCTTCCGTGAAGCGCCTCGCTGTTCTCGGTTCCACCGGTTCCATTGGCCGCCAGACCTTGGACATCGTGCGGAGTACACCGGGCTTTGAGATCGTTGGCCTCGCCGCAGGCCGGAATGTCGATCTGCTGACGCAGCAGATGGCCGAGTTCCACCCAGCTATGTTCAGCGTCGCCGAGGACAGAGCCCTCCCCGGCACTCTAAGGTGCGCCGAGCGGGTCTCGCTTGAGGCCATGGTGGCTTCCCCCGACGTCGACTTGGTGGTGGTCGGTACCGTGGGGATGGCGGGCCTCGCGCCCACGCTGGCCGCACTCAAAGCGGGCAAGGCCGTGGCGCTGGCAAACAAAGAGGTATTCGTCATGGCAGGGCGCCTGGTCACCGAGACTGCTCGGCGGTACGGCGGTACCCTGCTGCCGGTGGATAGCGAGCATAGCGCCATTTGGCAGTGCCTGCTCGGCGAAGCCGGTGACCCGTGGCCCGCCATCGACCGTATCATTCTTACCGCCTCCGGGGGTGCCTTCCGCGACCTGCCCGCCTCGGCGCTGGCTGCGGTCACGCCCGCAGAGGCGTTGCACCACCCGACCTGGCGTATGGGCCAGAAGATCACCGTCGATTGCGCGACGCTGATGAACAAGGGTTTTGAGGTGATTGAAGCGCACTGGTTGTTTGGGTATCCGCTCTCTCAGATAGACGTAATGTTGCATCGGGAGAGCATCGTGCACTCACTGGTCGCCTTTCCAGACGGCTCGGTGAAGGCGCAACTGGGCACGCCTGACATGCGGGCGCCGCTGCAGTTCGCCCTCACCTACCCGCAGCGGGCTCCGTCGCCGGTAGCGGCGCTCGACCTATTGACTGCGGGACCGCTGACCTTCGCCGCTGTTGATTATGATCAGTACCCGTGCCTTAAGCTGGCCCTGCAAGCCGCACATGCCGGCGGTACCTATCCTGCCGT
This sequence comes from Dehalococcoidia bacterium, assembly GCA_009692935.1. GTDB lineage: Bacteria > Chloroflexota > Dehalococcoidia > SHYD01 > SHYD01 > SHYE01. The sequence goes on from SHYE01000048.1 coordinate 3,073, forward strand.
ACTCAGCGCTGCAGACGAAGAAGCTGTCCAGCTATTCTTGCATGGCCGGATTGCTTTCACCGGCATTCACCAGCGGGTAGACGAAGCGCTCCAGCGCCACGAGTCAATACTGGATCCCACGCTCGACGATGTGCTGGAAGCCGACGCTTGGGCACGGCGGCACGTCACGCTTTCTCTCGCAGTCTAGGAGGGTACATGGCAGGATTGCTCGACACCGGTGGCAGCATCCTCGTGTTCTTGGTGGTGCTGTTGGTGTTGGTTGTTTGGCATGAGTTGGGACACTTCACCACCGCGAAGCTCTTTAAGGTCAAGGTCGAGGAGTTCGGCGTCGGCTATCCGCCCAAGGTGTTCGGCAAGATGTTTCGCGGCACCGAGTACACCGTGAATCTGCTGCCGCTCGGTGGCTTCGTACGTATGGTGGGTGAAGAGAACCCACAGGAGCCGGGAAGCTTGGCGAGTAAGAGCATCCTCCAGCGGCTCATCGTGCTGTCTGCAGGGTCAGCCATGAACGCCATTCTGCCGGTCATGCTGCTCACCGGTTTGGCTATGGTACCCCGCCAGGTGCTGGTACAGCCCATCGTCGTCGGCGCGGTTTCCGACGGCTCTCCGGCGGCGAGTCAGGGGATTCAGGCTGGCGACCAGATCATGAGAATGAACGACCGGGAGATTCGAGGTCCGCAGGATCTGGCCCATAACCTCCAGCTGAACGCGGGAACCACCGTTGAGCTAACGCTCAAGCGCGAGGGCTCGGACGGCCTTGTGCGGGCGCCGCGGCAAACCTTCACGGCACGGGTGCCTATCGAGTATCCGGGCACCTTCGATGCCTCGGGCATCGCGCCGGGGGACATGTTGGTGACTATCGAAGATGTGGCCGCGGGTTCGCCGGCTGCGACCACAGGCTTGCAAGCTAAAGACGTGCTGGTCTCGGTCGGCGGCGAGCCCGTCACCAGCACGCGCGGCGTGCAGGCGGCGATCGCAAAGTCGCTGGACAAGGCGGTCACTTTCGAACTGAAGCGCGCCGGTCAAACGCTCATGCTGAGCGTCACGCCGCGCTCCAATCCACCCGAAGGCCAGGGTGCGGCCGGCGTTCGGATCACAGTGCTCTCCAACACGCCCGGCGAAATCGTCGAACAGTCGTACGGCCTGCCGGATGCACTGGGCAGCGGGCTTCGCCAGACGTTGGACATGCCCATCATGATGAAGAACTTCATCGTTGGGGGCCTGACCTCGCCCCGAAAGAACGGCCAGCCCGATACCGGGCCGGCCCTGACTGGGCCCATCGGCATCGCACAGGTCACCAGTGAAGTGGCCAAGCTGGGCGGGCTGACGGGGCTGATTCTGCTCACGGCCCAGCTCAGCATGAACCTCGCCATCATGAACATCCTGCCCATACCGGCGCTGGACGGCGGACGCGTGGTTTTCGTGCTGCTGGAGTGGCTGCGGCGAGGGAAGCGAGTCTCGCCCCGCGTGGAGGGTTATGTGCACGCTGCGGGCATGGCCGTGCTGCTCGCGCTCATCGTGATCATCAGCATTGGCGACGTTCAACGCATTATTGGGGGAAGCAGCGTGATCCGATGACCCTAGAGCACGTTCAGAAGAGCACCGTAGTGATCGATGCTGTTGGGCCGCGCCCCCGGCGTGAGTCCCGGCCCGTATTCGTGGGCAAGGTGAAGGTCGGTGGCGGCGCTCCCGTGGTGGTGCAGAGCATGTGCACCACGCCCACCTGGGACGTCGAAGCGACCGTCAAGCAAATCCACGAGCTCGAGGAGGTCGGGTGCGAGATCGTCCGGGTGTCGTGCCTCGACGACAAGCAGGCGCGGGCCATCGGCGAGATTAAGAAGCAGGTTGCCATACCATTGGTGGCCGACATCCACTTCGACCATCGCAACGCTCTGATTGCTATCGACCAGGGTGTGGACTGCTGCCGTCTTAACCCCGGCAACATTCGCGACACCAAGAAGATCCGCGCGGTGGTGGCCGCTGCGAAGGCTGCACGCATTCCGATCCGCATCGGCGTAAACGAAGGGAGCCTGCCCCCGCTGTCAGGCGCCGACGAACTGCCGGAGGGCGCCGACGCCAAGCTGGCCGGCGAGTTCCTGGTGAACCGCATGGTGAAGGCGGGGATGGAGGAGATCCAGCTCCTGGAGCAGGAGGGCTTCTACGACATCAAGATCTCGCTGAAGGCCTTCGATGTTTACGCCATGATCGAGGCCAACCGCCGGATCGCCAAGCTCATGCCCTATCCCCTGCACCTGGGCGTGACCGAGGCCGGCACCCCCAAGCCCGGCTCCATCCGCAGCGCGGTCGGCATCGGCGCGCTCCTGATGGAGGGCATCGGCGACACTATCCGCTGCTCGCTCTCCGGCGACCCCGTCGAGGAGATCGACACCTGCTTCGAGATTCTGCGCGCCACCAACGTGCGGCAGAAGGGCCCCACCCTGGTAGCCTGCCCCTCCTGCGGCCGCGCGCAGATCGACCTCATCGGCTTGGCTACCAAGGTGCAGGAGCGGCTGCGGACCATGGACAAGCAGGTGAAGATCGCCGTGATGGGGTGTGTGGTCAACGGCCCGGGCGAAGCGAAGGACGCCGACCTCGGCATCGCCGGCGGCAAGGGCCGCGCCGTCATCTTCCGCCATGGCGAGATCTTCCGCACCGTCGACGAGTCCGAGATGTTCGACGTACTTATGGAAGAGGCCGAGAAGCTGTAGTGAGCTCGTTCTCCGCTACCATCGAGTTGGCTCCGGGCCGCGACGGGCCGTTCTTGGCTGTTGACGCAGTGGTGGACACCGGCGCGTACTACACCTATCTCTCTGGTGAGCTGGTGGACTTCTTGGCTGTTGTCCCCACCGGGAGGCGGCGGTTCGGTCTGGCCGATGGGTCGATCATCGAACGTCCAATAGGGAACGTCTTCATTCGAATTGCCGGAGAGGTACAATCAACGATCTGCATACTCGGCGACCGGGAGACCGAGACGCTGCTAGACGCGGTCACGCTAGAGGAGTTCTCGTTGGCCGCCGACCCAGTAAACGAACGGCTGCTGCCGGTGGAGAAGCTACCTCTGCTCAGGGCTGGCGTCGGGGAGCTATGCCCAAGGGTTCTCTATGAGTCAATCGAGGTAGTAGGCTAGGCGGCTCGGCAGTCACCGCCTACCTCACCGTCAACCTCGTGCCACACGCCTTCCACTGCTCCCGGCCGAATGGTGGAGCCTGGGAGCGCCGGGCTGGGGTTCTGCTGGGGTTTAGGCGTGGCATAAGCGCCGATCACGCGGTGCGCATGAGCGCCGCTGTCGCGCACTGGACCGGTGCAGCGCAAGCCCTTCAAACGCCGCCACGGCAGGACACTCCAGGGCGCCGCCATTAGGACACTGAACGGGAGCCAGGCGTGACCAATGAGGTACGCCGCCAAGATGGCCCACGGCGGCAGCCATCTCAGCACCACCAGATTCTCGTCGTACCGGGTCTGAATGGCCTGCTCGGCCTTCTTGACTGACCGCTCGGCCTGAGCCTTGATGAGCTCCCCCATACTCTCGCCTACCCGCCCGAAGCCTTGCTCCAGATTCGGCTTGACTGCGGTGGGATCGACCTTGCCGGTGAGCGCCACTTGCCGTTGTATCTCGCCGATGGCCCGATTAGCCTCAGCCGTGATCGCCTGCGAGACTTGCGTTGAATCGGATCGCTCAACTCCGCCGTAGTGGCGGTCATGCAGTCCTTGATGGCCATCTCGATGTCGCGCACCACGGCGAACGGGTCGAGGGCCGTCGCCATGATGAGTCTGGTGGTGAGGCCGCTCAGAATGGTGATGCGAGTCCACGATCGGGCGGAGCCCAAGTAGCCGTTAAACGCGGCGTACTGCTCCAGATCCTTAGCCAGAACCAGCTCCCAGAGCATGTGGCCCACCATCGCCCACAGGAACCCGAACCCGTAGGCCACCACAGCCGCCCCGCGATCAGCTCCAGCGTCGCCAGGTTGATGTCGCTGAGCCGTTGCGCGACTACGAGGCACTGGAGCGCCGGCCCCGCGGCGAACAGCAGGAACACCAAACCGATGGTGAAGCCCCAGATGAACTGCTCGAACTTGATGGACCAGGCGTAGAGCCCTTGATCGATCATCACGCCTCCGTCCGGCGGTGGTTGAGCCCCTACAGAATCGACGATACCTTGAAGATCATCGACCGAGCGATGCAATCTGGTGAAGCCCAGATCGTGGGTGTCCGACGCGTGTAGGAACTCACCGTCGAGATGTCGGGGAGGGGTTTCGGGTGCCATGCCGACCTAAAGCGTCTCTTCGTTCCCCAAGAGTCGCCACCATCCGCCGCTAAGGGATTCCTCGCGCGGCTAACATGACATAGACCCCTCAACTCTGAGGTCTTACTGGCGTGTGCGGAGGGTGCTCCGGGTTGAGCGGTACCTGTATCATGGTAGGAGTCCACACCTCTCAGGAGGGCTGAAAATGCGCTACACGGTTGTGCTGCAGCCGGAGGAGACCGGGTACTCGGTGACGTGCCCGGCGGTTTCTGGAGCGGTAAGCCAGGGCGAGACGCTTGACGAGGCCCTCCTCGGGATTGTCGAGGCTGTAGAGGGCCTACTGGAGTCCCTCCTTGAGGATGGCGAAACTCCACCAGCCGAAACGCTCGCGATGATCGCCGAAGAGATCACCATAGTGCTCGCAGAAAGGGCTGAGGACGGGCTACCGCTGACGATCGAGACGAAAGAGATCGAAGTCAGACTCCCTGCGCCGGTGTAATGCCTCTGCTTCCTGTCGTTTCAGGCCGAGATGTGGTTGCAGCACTTCAGCGGGTAGGTTTCGAGGTTCATCACCAGACAGACAGTCACGTCATCATGCGGCACCGCGGCTTAGCGCGCAGAGCCGACGTACCCCTGCACCGGGAACTCAAGCGCGGCACGCTTCGAGGTATCCTGCGGCAGTCGGGCATTACCGTAGCTGACTTCATCGATCTTCTGAACTAAGGCACTACACTCATGCGCTATTCCACCCTACTGGGCAAGACCCTTCGGCAGCCACCATCCGACGCCGAGACCATTAGCCATCAGCTGCTCGTCCGGGCCGGTATGATCGCGCAACTTGGGGCCGGAGTGTACAGCATGCTGCCGCTGGGCTGGCGGGTGCTCCGCAACATCGAACGCATCGTACGCGAGGAGATCGATGGTGTCGGAGGGCAGGAGGTCGTGATGCCGGTGCTGCACCCTCGTGAGCTTTGGCAAGAGAGCGGGCGCGACGGCAAGATGGGCGGCATTCTGTTCCGCCTGATGGACCGCCGTGAGCGGGAGATGGTGCTGGGCCCCACGCACGAGGAGGTCATCACCACGCTGGTGCGCCAGAACGTGCAGAGCTACCGCGACCTGCCGATGACGCCTTACCAGATTCAGACCAAGTTTCGCGACGAAACCCGCCCTCGCGCCGGCCTGATTCGGGGCCGTGAATTCGTGATGAAGGACGCTTACAGTTTCCACGCCGATCAGGACAGCCTGGACGCCACCTACGAGGCGATGAAGGGCGCGTACACCCGGGTGTTCGAGCGCTGCGGCCTGCCGTCGGTAATGGTGGAGGCCGACAGCGGGGCGATCGGCGGCAAGGGGTCGCACGAGTTCATGCTGCTTGCCTCGAGCGGCGAAGACTCGGTGCTCATCTGCTCGAGTTGCGGGTATGCCGCCAACGGCGAGAAGGCAGAGTTCGTGAAGCCGGCAGGCGTCACCGAGGCCGAACGGGCGATGAGCGAGGTGCACACCCCCGGCAAGAAGACCATCGCCGAGCTAGCGTCGTTCCTGGGCGTTGAGCCTCGGCAGACCTTGAAAGCGGTGTTTTACGTGGCCGATGGCAACATGGTGTTCGTCACCATCCGGGGTGACCTGGAGGTGAACGAGATCAAGCTCAAGAACGCGCTGCATGCCACCGAGTTGCGCTTGGCCACCGACCTGGAGGTGACGGCGGCAAAGCTGGTCGCCGGCAGCGCGTCTGCGGTCGGCCTCACCGGCTTCGAGGTGGTGTGCGATGACTCGGTGACCATGGGCACGAACTTCGTGGCTGGCGCCAACAAGCCCGACTATCACTTCCTGAATGTGAACTACCCACGCGACTTCCAGGCCAACTTGCTGCTCGATATTGCGCTTGCCGAGGCCGGCGCCAAGTGCGCGCGCTGCGCCGATGGGCGCCTGGAAGTGCAGCGCGGCATCGAGGTGGGTCATATCTTCAAGTTGGGGGTCACCTACAGCGAAGCCTTTGGGGCAAACTTCACCGACGCAGAGGGAGCCGAGCGCCCCATCATCATGGGCTGCTACGGCATTGGCGTCAGCCGGCTGGTGGCGGCGGCGGTAGAGCAGAATCACGACGACCGCGGCATCGTCTGGCCGCCCGCCATCGCTCCCTTCCAGGTGCACCTGTGCGGCCTGAACCTCGACAACGCTGACGTCGCCGCCGCCGCCGGCACGCTGTACGACGGATTGCGTGCCGCGGGGATCGACGTGCTGTTCGACGACCGCATCGAGTCGGCCGGCGTCAAGTTCAACGACGCCGACCTCATTGGCATACCGCTGCGGGTGACCGTGAGCCCCCGCACGCTGGCGCAAGGCGGCGCCGAGGTGAAGCGCCGCACCGAGCGCGAGTTCGCGCTGGTACCGCTGGATGAGCTGGTGGCCGGCGTCCAACAACGGCTGGCCGGGAGCTAGCAGCGTGCTGCGTGCACTGACACTGCTGCTGTTCGGGCTCGCCGCGCTGCTTCCGGGCCGGGCCACCGCCCACCCAGGTGTGTGTACCGACCCTGCGCTGCAGCTGCTCTCGCTGGGATTCTCGGGGGCCTACGTGCTGTCGGTGTCGGTGAATCCGGCCTACCCCACGGTGGGCACTGCCCAACTGGTGGTGGGCGTGTGCGACGGCGACACGCTGACCCCGGTGGAAGGCGCAACGGTGCAGCTCACGCCGGTAAGTCCGGACGGCAAAGAGGGCAGTGTCATCCGCGCCTTCACCCGCACCCAGTACGCCGAAGAGTACAGCGCCGACGTCCGCATCAAGGACTCGGGCACCTGGCGCTACAAGGTCCGGGTGGACGGCAGCGAAGGCCGCGGCGAGGTGGAGGTGCAGCTCAACGTGCTGTCCGCGCCGGCGTACGATGGCGGCAGCACCGTGGTGTTCGCCATCGCCAACGGGGCCATCCTGGTGGGCGCCGGGTATATCGTATGGCAGATCCGGCGGGGCCGCACGGCGCACCAGGACAGGCCAGCCAAGGCCCGCTAATAGCGTCGACTGACGAGGGACTTACGAACCTCACCGTGACCCGCGCATGGACATCCCCGCTTGCTATACTTGCGCTGCGCAGTTCAGGCCCCATCGGCCGGCGTTAGTCCACACCCGAGAGTGCTGCACATGATCCGTCTTCTCACGCGTCGGCGCGTTGCGTCGGCCTTCGCTGTGCTCGCCGTTGCCGGGGCCGGTACACTCGGTGGGCTGTACCACTTCTACCCCGACCGCACCGCCGACTTCCTGCGCGAGCAGTTCGGGTACGACACCATCTTCCAACTTGAGGAGCTGGTGTTCGGTCTGCAAGACAGCTTCAATCAGGCCAAGTACGGCGTGCTGGGCCAGCGGGTCGAGGCTTCGGCGGAGGCCGGCGAACCGGTAGCCGCCACCAGCTACGCGTCGGCCGGCGGCGCGCCGGAACGGCAGCCGGAGCTGACCCACGGCGAGCTGGTGGTGGTGCAGCCGCCCTCCAGGCCGTCGCCGATGCCGCTACCCGACATCCAGCCCCTGGCGGTGCCACTGCGCGACGGCGAGGGTGCCTGGCGTATCGACGATCTGCCGCGCACCGCGGCCGACGTAATGCTGATGGCCAAAGCGTCGGTCCGCCCTGATCGCGGCCGCCCGTACTCGGTGGTGCAGGCGCTGCTGTTCGACCAGCGCCGCATCAACCTGCACATCGTTGGCGGCACCAAGCATCCCGGCGGCGACCGTGGTGTGGTTGGACCCGGCATTATTCACGAGGCCGATCTGCCGAACCTGCTTGCAGCTTGGAATGGTGGCTTTCAAGGGATTCACGGCCTGAACAGCCAGTACGGGGCCGACGCACGGGGCGTGCTGCGGCACTACCGGCCGCTGGTCAATGGCTTCGCCAGCGTTGCGGTGTACCAAGACGGCAGCATCAAGCTGGGCGAATGGGGCCGCGACCTGAGTTTTAGCGATGACCTGGTGGCGGTCCGCCAGAACAACATTCTGCTGGTGGATAACTGCGAGGTGAACCCCCGTACCAAAGAGGGCAACCACACCTGGGGCTACGTGAAAGCCGGCGACACCGCCACGTTCATCACCTGGCGTTCGGCCATCGGTGTCACCGCCAACGGCGACCTCATCGTGGCTGCGGGCAACGACTTGAGCGCCGACACACTGGCGCGCTCCCTCTGGGCGCTAGGCGCTTGCTACGCGATGCAGCTCGACATCAACCGGCCGTACGTCTTGACCACGCTCTACTACGACCAGCCCGACGGCTCACTCGTGACCAAGAAGCACATGGACCAGATGCCCACCGACACCGGCCGCTTCACCAGCCGCCGCCCCCAGGAGCGCGACTTCATGTATCTAACGGCGCGGTAGGTAAACGAGTGTGGTGTGAGTACTGCGAGTGCTGACCTCGTGGCCCGCAACGAGCAGCGGCACCCCCACCTAGCCTCCCTCTAGTCAGCGGGAAGAACGAAGCGACTGGGCCTCGGTGTGCTGTGGTCTTGCCTGTTCATCGAATGGGCGATGAGGTTGGACGGTCCAAGACGTTCCTCTCGCCGCCTAGGGAGGGGCTATGGGAGGGTTCCGATGAAGCGACGCATTGCCGACCTGGGTGTTCATGAGGACAGCCTCACGGCCAAAAAGGCACAGGGTCGCCCGCCGGTGGCTCGGCCGAGAGTTCGAGCTGCCACCAGCCCACGTCATGCCAGGCGTCCAGCTTGTAGCCGACGCGGCGGAACACCCCCACTGGCGTAAACGCCAGCGCTTCGTGCAGACCCACGCTGGCGGCGTTGGGGACAGTGATGCCGGCGAAGGCCTGGCGGTAACCGAGATTGCGCAGCATGGGCAGCAATGCTTGGTACAGCGCCCTCCCGATGCCAGTGCGCATGGCATCGGGCCGCACGTACACCGAGACGTCAGCCGACCAGCGATAGGCAGCGCGTCCGGCGTGACGGCTGCCATAGGCGTAGCCCAGCACGTCGCCATCACGCTCGTACACCAGCCAGGGGTAGGCTTGCAACGTCCGCTCGATGCGGGCCTGCATCTCGCGAGCGGACGGAGCCTCAAGTTCAAATGAGACAGGCGAGTCGGTGACCGACGGCCGATAAATTGCCGCAACCGCCGGTGCATCGTCCGGCCGCGCCACTCCCACTATGCCACTCACTGTTCAGGCGATCCCGTCATCGGTGGCTATCATCACCGAGGTCGACTTCACCAGCGCCGTGGCGCGGTCGCCTACCTTTAGGCCGAGTTCGCGACAGGCCTCGGCCGTAATCAATGCGACCACATGGTTATCGCCCACCTTCAACTCCACCTGGGCCAGCAGTCCGTCGATCTTGATGTCGGTGACGGTGCCCGGCAGCCGGTT
>SHYE01000049.1 GCA_009692935.1 Dehalococcoidia bacterium
AGTGGACACGACTCGGGGAATTCACGGCGCAGACATGCACCTGTGCGCCGATCGTACCGGGATTGACATCTGGCCAGCGGCTCAGGATATAGTCCTTTATCTGGCCGGTGTCGGGAGCACCCAAGGCTTCGACCGCCTGTCGTACCATCTGCCAAACAGGTGGGCGTGGTTCAGCCATGTTGACCAACTTCCTCCGAGCTATACGAGTCTAAGCGCCCGCAGTGCCAGCAGGCAGGCCGCGAGCGCATTCGAGTCTACCCCACCGCCGTTCGTCATATGGTCCAGAATATCTGGCATTGGTACTTTCACAACCTCAATGTCTTCGGTCGCATCGGGCTGCGGGTCGCCGAGGCGGGTCACACCGGTGGCGAGGTAGGCGTAGGAGCGGGTGTTAGCTTTGCCGGGCGAGGTATGGAGGGCGCCAAGCGGCCGCCAATCGCCGCCGCCGTAGCCCGTTTCTTCCCGCAGCTCACGCTTCGCTCCGGCAAGCGGGTCAGCGTCTTCGGGGTCGATGGAGCCTGCCGGCAATTCTAGCGTGACCTGCCGTGGCGGGTACTTGTACTGGCGCACCAGCACCACCTCGCCGGCGGTGGTCACGGCGAACACTTGAGTGAAGTCACCGCCGTCCCAGTAGTAGTAGTCGGGCACCAGCAGGCCGCTGGGCAGCCGGGCCGAGTCTCGCCGGACCCGCACCCAGCGGTTGTCGACGATGAGTTCGGTGGTGAGGGTGACCCAAGGTTCAAGCGGCATCCCCATCAGGGTAACGCACCGTGGGTGATTGGACGAGAGCTCGTCGATCTTAGTAAGGGCTCAGAGTTGAGGGGACAGGTCGTTCCGAGCAGCGCGAGGAATCCCTTAGCTACGGGTGTGTGGGCGACGATTCCAGGCCAGAGGGGTACATTACTCTGTTCGGACTCGGCATCGCCCGGTCATGGGGCACCACCTGACATGAAGATCGGCGAGTACCTGTTCCGCTCACCCTGAGGCTCTCGAAGGGCTAGCGGATGACCAGCGCCCGGGAGTTGACGTCCGCTGGTGCTTCGAGGGCCTCAGCATGAGCGGGGACAAAGCTCCTCACCCCTGCAGTCTGAGTTCAAACCGATCTTGCGTCCCGCCGCTGGTGCCTTCGACACGGCTCCGGCAACAGCTACCCTACCAGCGGTGAGCCGTTGCGTCGGCACAATCTGTCTCCGAACGGCAGATGGCCGGGGAGCATTCCCCGGCCATCTGCAATTCAGCACTTATCCTGCTAGACCTTCGCCAACGAGAGGTCGTGGTGCTTGTCGTACAGCTTGATGAAGTCGCTCTCAGGCGACACGATATCGATGGGCCGCACGCGGTAAGCGTCGCCGTGATGCGGCGCGTAGGGCTCCTTGCCCTCCTGGAGGTCGCGGGCTAGGCGCAGCAGGATCTTGCGGGCGGTGATGATCGCGACGTCGGTGGTGCCCAGATGCTCGCGCCACCGTTGGGGAATGGGCCCCATGCCGTCGGTCATCGCCATGTCTTGCTCGCGGCCACTGGCAATGCCGGTGTAGTTGTCGTACTTCTGCATGCGGCGGTCGATCAGGTAGTCGTTGCCGCGCTGCCGCTTTGGCCGCCAGCAGTCGATGATCGTGCCGTCCTTCAGCTCGTGGTGCTCGCGGAACAGGGCCTCCGGGCTCGCGCGGAAGTTGGCGCGCTGCTGATCGGTCATCGGCTCATCGGCATTGGCGTTGTACTGGAAGACCATGTTGTGCTCGTCATCAACCGGTACCCAGCAGCGGCCGCCGCCAGCGGTGCGGCCCGGGCCGGGGATCATGCTATAGAACGGCAACAGGAACTGGGTCACTCGCCAGTAGAACTCGCCGTTCTTGATGTCGCGACGCGAGCCGTAGGTGAACCCGTAGTCGGTCTCTTTAATCGTCAGCCTGGGCGCGCCATCCAGCACCTGCATCTGGCTACCGTCGGACAGCGTCCGGCCTTGCTGCCGCTGTCCCGGCGGGCGGGCGTCCATGTTCATCCAGCGGTGATTGAAGCTGATGTGCGCCGAGTCGATCTCGCCCTCGGTGGCCTGCATGTAGTTGCTGTCTTGCAGCCAGCTTGATACCACCCGATTGCTCTCGGGTACTCGGCACCACTCCATTTGCGGCAGCTCTGGCTGCTGCTCGGACGGGCCCATGTACACCCAGATGACGCTGCCCCATTCGGCGGCGGGATAGCTGGTCATGCGCACCTTGTGCTTGTAGCTGCTCTCGGCGGTCTCGGTCGGCATCTCCATGCACTTGCCATCGACATCGAACTTCCAGCCGTGGTAGGCGCAGGCCAAGCCGCCGTTCTCGTTGCGGCCGAACCACATGTCGGCCAAGCGGTGCGGGCAGTGCCGCTCTAGAACGCCGATCTTGCCATCGCTATCGCGGAAAGCGACCAGGTTCTCTCCCAGAAGCTTGAGGCGAACCGGCTCGCCGCCGGGCTCGGACAGGTCGCTCACCAGCAGGGCTGGCATCCAAAACCGACGGAACAACTCACCCATCGGCGTACCGGGGCCGGTACGGCACAGTATCTCGTTTTCTGCACGACTGAGCATGGGGGCCTCCTTGGGGCAATGGCTCATGGCCAACATATTGATGGCGTGATTATGGGACGTTGGTTCAACAAGCGTCAACCCGTCACTTTCCGGACGTTGGGGCACGCTCGGAAAGGGTGGCCGATCCGCCGGCTTCAGCCCCAGGCGCTAAGGCCCCGCTTACTTCGGCGGGGCCTACTTGCCGCGCACCTCGATGCCCGCCCGTGCCTCCAGCACCTTGATCGCCGCCGTCGGGTCTTCGGCGCCCAGTCCCATGGCCAGGGCGTCGCGCCAGAGCTTGCTCGCCGTGTCGAGCATCGACGTCGGCGACCCCACCGAGTCGGCCAGCGCCTTGATGTTCTCCCCGCCGTGAGTGAAGCTGGCAATGGTAGAGCTGGGGGTGAAGTCGCGGCGGAGGATGCCGGGCGTGACCTTCTGCCACTGCCGGCTGTCGCCCGATGCGGTGCCCACCACCTCGTACAGCGCCTCGAGGTCTACGCCCAGCTTGGCGCCCAGCACCAGCGCTTCCATGGTGGCGGCCTGGTTGGTGTAGAGCATCAGGTTGTTGATCATCTTCGCGATGTTGCCCGACCCAACCGGCCCGGTATGGAACGTGTACTTCGCCGCCTTCTGGATGTAGGGTTGCACCGCCTCATACGCTAGACGGTCGCCGCCTACCATGATAGTGAGCCCGGCGCTCCAGGCCACGGCGCCGGTGCCCGATACCGGCGCGTCGAGGTAGGTGACACCCTTGGCGGCGCAGAGTTCGGCCATGCGCTTGGCCGGATCGGGCCCGATGGTGGAGTGGTCGGCCACGATCAGGCCCGGCCGGGCCGCCTCCAGCACGCCGTCGGGCCCAGCCAGTACCAGTTCCACCGTCTCGCCACCCTGCAGGCACAGCAGCACGATGTCGCACTGCTCGGCGACATGGCGGGGCGACGTGCCGGCCGTTGCGCCGAGGGCCACCAGCTCTTGCACCTTGCCCTGGCTGCGGTTGTGCACCACCACGTCGAGCCCGCCCTTCACCAGGTTGGTGGCGATGGGCTTGCCCATGAGGCCGAGGCCAATGAAACCGATGCGCATGTTGGGTGTCTCCTGTCGAGTGGGGGGTGCTCGCAAGTGTACCGGGGATTTCGCTCGTCCGCTAACAGCAGCGGCCCCCTCGCCGGAGGCATTGCTTGAGCGCCGTCGCAAGCATCTCCGGGTGCTGACGCCAATCCGCCGATACCGTCGGCACGTCTCCCTGGATCACTGAAGGGCGGGGGATTTCCCCCGCCCTTCGATTCAATTCCATGGGAACGTTACGGCTGAACCAGGATCCGTACCGCTTTGTTGTCTTCGTCGTTGCGCTGGCTGAGCAGCGTGTGGCTGTTCTTGCGGGCCCACACAATGACGTCGAAGGTGTTGAGCACGTCGGGGATGATGACCTCCACCATCGACTTGGCGTCTTTGGCGACCTGGGCGCTGAGGGAGGCGATGATGCCGGCGCAGGTCTTGCCCCGGCCATCGATGACCACCCAGCCGCTGTTGGCCTTGGCCGGCCCCTCGCCCCACACGTCCACCTCGCCCGTCATGCGGCTCAGCAGTTCCTTGCGGAAGTGGGCCACCGCCTCCCAATTCACCGCAGTCTCACGTTCGCCGGGATTGCGGCAGACCGCGCCGCGCACGCCCACAATGTCGGGGTTGCAGCGGGCCAGCTCGTCGAGGTCTTGCAGCCGCAGGTGGCCGGACAGCGAGGTGCTCATACCATGCTCCTTGCCCTCCATCACCATGTCGCGCAGCGCGGGCTCCGGCACGAAGTTGAACAGATTGCGTCCGTCCTTGGTCAACGTATCGATGAGCCACCCGTCGCACTCGCCGCCCTTGGCCAGCTCGTTCATGCGGTGGGGGTCGAGACCGCCGTCGAACAGGTGATTGTCGGCGAACAGCGACCCGATGAGCTTGGTTTGGGTGCCCTCCAGCGCCCGCTTGGAGGCCTGAAGGATCTCGAGCGCGAGGTCGTAGGAGTGATCGAGAAAGCCGACCTTGACCGAGGTGGCCCCGATGGCCCCGGCGGCGTACACGGCCATGGCCACGGTTCCCACCTGCTTCGGCACCACACCGAGGGTGAGGCTCACGTGCTTCTCGGGGTCAATGGCGTCGCGAATCTGCTTCACCACGCCGGGTTCGGCGGAACCGACCAGCGCCTCCTGCAGGTTCTTGACGTCGATGATGTCGGCGCCGCCCTTGTCAGCCTCAAGAGCCTCGGGGAAGTTCTGGACGCTTGCCATAAGAATCATGTAGGGTTAGCCTCCGGCGACGAGGTCGGGCGTGAGCACCGCCTCGAGTTCTTGCTTGAGTTGCGCCTTGTCTTCCGGCGCCATATCGAGAATCGGCAGGCGCGGGTGCCCGCCAGCCATTCCCATCAGCTCGCCCCAGTACTTGCACATGGCCAGCGGCAACACGCCGCCCGCCTTCTTTACGGTGTCCATCCACCAGCGGTCCGAGAGGTCTTTGATGGCCTTCAGGTGGGTGGCATAGAAGGCGTCGTCCAGCTTGCCGGTGCTGGCCTGGTTGATGAACTGTACGTAGTGGTTGCGCCCCGGCAGGTCGAATCGCCAGTCCGAGGTGTTGGCGAACATCACCTGCTGGAGCTCGAACCCCTGCTCTTGGGCGGCCCAGTAGATCCACTCGTCGGGCGTGCTGATGACGGCGTCTTTGCCCAGCAGCTTGTGGGTCTCGAGGGAAATCTCCTTGTTGAAGGAGGCTTCCTTCACGCCCATAACGTTGGGAATGCGGCAAATCTCCTGCAGGCCTTGGGCGCTCATCACCACGCCGAACTGCGGCGAGTTGTAGAACATGATGCCTAGGTTGGTCTGCTCGGCCACCAGCTTGGTGAACTCAATGACTGCTTTTTCGGTCTTCGTCACCATGTACGGCGCGGCCAAGATCAGCAGGTCATAGCCCAGCGCCTCGGCCTGGTGGGCTAGCGCGATGGCCTCTTTGTAGGAAGTGTGGGTGACCTGGGCGGCGATGTGCCACTTAGCGCGCGACTCGTCGGCCACAATCTCCATCAGGCGAATGCGTTCTTCGCGGGTCAGGGCCCAGAACTCGCCCATGTTCCACGAGCACCCGGCGCCCGCGGTGCCAAGGCTCTGGATGTGCCGGATGTTCTTGCGGAGGCTGGCCTCGTCAATCTCGTCGTCGGGGGTGAAGGGGGTGATGAGGGTCGTCCATTGATTGCGGACATGCTCGCGCGCCCACGCCTTAGCATCCTGCTTGCGGTATTGCGCCATCGGAGGGTCTCCTTCCTGAGACTGCCTGGAGCGGCCGCCCGCGCGTGCACAGTGCGCACCGGAACACGAGTGGCCTCAGCGCATTTTACACGCCCGCACGACTGAAGTGTCAATCAAGACGCGGCGTGCGCCGACCGGTCGCTGTGGCCGCCGCCGCGACCGTGGTGGGTATTACTGGGCGTCGGGAACCAAACCCAGATTAGCTGGGCGAGTGGGCAGCGCGAGCAGCTTCGGCCCCGCCGCTGCGGGCGCGAGCGACTGCGTCCGTTCCCGCAGCCACGTGAAGTCGCTGAGCCGGGGCGGCCCTGGCGACGCCAAGTTGAGCGTACTGACGCCCGGTAGGACGCAAAGGACATCGCTGTTGCCGAACACAACGCCCTGGTAGGCCAGGAGCTGGAAGCAGGTTCCCGCGGCCACTACTGCCTGGGTGCTGGTAACGGCGGCGCCGGGCAGCGCGACACTGGTGACCGGCGAGCCATCAAGCGGGATGCGCACCAGCAGGTAGCTGGTGGCCCCGCCGGCCGGCGCCGTCCAGGTCATGGTGGCGTTGGCGGTCTGCTCGAGGGTGAGCGCGAAGCCGCTGGGGATCGCATCGCCGCCTTCCATGCCCGCCATGCCGCACAGCAGGTCACTGAGGCCCAGCGGCGCGCCATCGGAGCTGGTGGGTACCAACACGTAGCAGTACATCACGCCGTTGGCCGCCGCGGTGTCGCTGTAACTGGTGGCGTTGGCGGCAAGCGAGATGAGCGTTGCTACCCCGGTGCTGGTGTTGTACTGCAGCAGCGTGTAGCCTGCCTGGGCGTTACCGCCCGTCCAACTCAAGTCGATGGAGCCGGTAGTCATCTTCAGGTTCTTGCCGCCGGTCACACAGGCCGAACCGCCGTTCGAGGTGAGCCGGAAGGCATTGGCCAAGTACGCGATCGACAGCGTGTGGCCGGGCCCAATCGTCAGGCCGTTCAGCGTGCCGAACGTTCCGATGCGGGCGCCGTAGGTCAGAACGTCGAAGACAGCGCCATCGCAGGACACGAAGCCGCCGCTCACGGTGACGTTGAGGGTGCCGTCGGTCAGAGTGGCGGTACCCAGCACTCGGAGTTGATCAAACGTGACGCCCGGGTTGTTCCCACCCAGGCTGACGTTCAGGCTGGTACCCGCCCCGTGAATGTAGCTTCCCGTCATGGTGAGCTGGCCGGTGGGCAACCCAGGGCTGACGGCGGCAGTGCCGGCGAGCAGCGTATGGGTGACCGAACCGGTGCCATTGAGCGTCACACCGTCTAACACCAGTGACCCAGCACCGCCGATAGTCCCCGTGTTGGTCAACGCGGCCCCGACGCCGCTCACCGTGAGCAGGGTTCCTCCCGCCAGGGTGACCGCGCCCTGGTTGATGTGACTGGCCGCTGCCGTACTCACGGTGGTAGTAGCGCCCACGGTGAATGTACCTGCCGTGGTGTTCAGCAGGTGGCCACCCAACGCACGGGCGCCACCGGTACCTGCGGCTACGTTCAGCGCGCCGCTGTTGCTGAGCCCGGCGCCACCAGCCGTCAACGACGCCCCCCAAGGCCCACCGGCCGAGGTTAGGGTGATACTCCCCAGGTTGGTCAGGCCGGCAGCGGCGCTCACCACTGCGTCGGCGCCGGAGCCCTGGACCACCACGGTGGTGCTGGGCGATATGGTGCCAGTCAGCGTTGACCCGGAGCCCCACAGCGTGAACGTTGCCCCGCCGATCGCCGCTCCGGAGATGGTGAGCGTGCCGTTGGTAAGAAACACCGGCGGCGTCACTGGGCCTGTGTTGTAGTTGAACGCCAGGTGGGTCAGCGTGAGCGCGCCGAGCCCCGTGAAGCTGCCACCGTTCTGATTGATGGTGACGGGATTGCCATTGCCGACCACCGGTGCGTTCAGGACGATGGAGCCGGTGTTCGTCAGCGTGAGGTCGGCCAGAATGCCGGTCTGATTGAAGGTGATGGAGCCGGTGTTGGTGGCGTTGCCGGCCATGCCGCGGATGCCCCCTGCGCCAGCGTCGGCCAGCAGGGTTCCGGCGTTGGTGAACAGCCCCAAGGTGACGATATGCGCGCTCGTGGCAGCGGTGCTGGTCAGGCGGAAGGTGCCGTTGTTGATCGTGCCGGGGCCGATCCAAGCGCTACCGAAGCCGGTGGCGGTCCCTCCTACGATCGAGACCGTCGTGCTGGGCGATATGGTGCCAGCCAGCGTTGACCCAGAGCCCCGCAGCGTGAACGCCGCCCCGCCGATCGCCGCTCCGGAGGTGGTGAGCGTGCCGTTGGTAAGAAACACCGGCGCAGACACCGGGTCCGCGTTGTAGTTGAACGCCAGGTTGGTCAGCGAGAGGGCGCCTGCCCCAGTGATGCTGCCGCCGTTCTGATTGATAGTGACGGGATTGCCATTGCCGACCACTGGTGCGTTCAGGACGACGAAGCCGGTGTTCGTCAGCGTGAGGTTGGCCATAATCCCGGTCTGATTGAAGGTGATGGAACCGGTGTTGGTAACGTTGCCGGACATGCCGCGGAAGCCCCCTGCGCCGGCGTCGCCTATCAGGGTTCCGGCGTTGGTGAACAGCCCCAAGGTGGATCTGCGCGCTCTCGGCGGCGGTGCTGGTGAGGCGGAGAGTGCCGTTGTTGACGGTTCCGGCGGCAACCCAGCTGGCGGCAAACCCGGCCGTTGCATCGCCCTGAACCACCACGGTGGTGCTGGGCGATACGGTACCGGTCAGGGTCGACGAGTTGCCCAACAGCGTGAGGATTGCGCTCTCCGTGGTCGTGCGGGCAGTGTTGAGCGCGACCCTGGAAAATCGTGTTGGCGCGACGGTCTTGCCATTGATGTAGTTGAAGGTATCGTCGAGTAGCGAGAGCGTGCCCGGACCGGAAATCACGCCGACGTTCTGGTGGAACACCACCGCCCCGCTATCTTGCACCTCATCATTGAGTATCCACCCGCCGGTATTCGTGATGACTCCGGTCAGGCCAAGGGGCCAGTCGACCAGCACGAGGCCGCTGGTGGCTAGGGTCCCGATGAAGTCGCGGCGGCCGCCCGATCCCTTCACCGTGGTCAGGGTGCCGATATTGGTGAGGCTCGCACTCAAGGTAGCGTCCCACTCATCGTCGATGGCGGAGAGGCGGACGGTGCCGTGGTTGGTGGCCGAACCCGATACCGTCAGGGTGACGTTACCCGCCGTCCCATTGCCTAGGATGTCGAGCGTGACGTCGGGGGCGGTGAGGGCAAGGCTGGCCACCGTGCGGCTGACGTCCAGGGTAATGGTGTACCGGCATTGGAGATTAATGCACACGTCATGGTGAATTCCGGGCTCGCCTTCGGGTGACCAGTTGACGCCGTCGCTCCATAGACCGCTGGTGTTGGCCACCCACGTCTTGGAGCACGGCGCCGCCTCGGCGGGGAAAGGCTGGGCAACCGCCAAGAGGAGCCCCGGCGAGCAAACTCAGGGCATACGACAGCGTGCGGCATGGGATATCTCGCAGGGTCACACCAAGCTCCTTCGTGCGGGCCAGGCGCCCATTGCGATCAAGTGCTGTCTAATCAAAAAGGCCGCGATAGAGCAGCTGCCCGCATCGCGGACATCTGTGTAGTGAGATTATGACAATTGTGGAGTATGCCCGCAACTGACGGTTGTATTAACGCACTCACCGCCATTATGCGCCTGGCGGTTGCACTGCCCACCGAGTTGACGCATGATCAGTGCGACTGCTACCTGAAGGAGCCTTGCATGCTTTCCCGTAACGACACCGACCTGCTGGCGCGCGTGGGCCCCGGCACCCCCATGGGCACGCTGATGCGCGAGTACTGGATTCCTGCCATGTATTCCTGGGAGCTGGAGCGCGACGGCGCTCCCGAGCGCATTCGCATTCTGGGCGAGGACCTGATTGCATGGCGCAATACCGATGGCAGCATCGGCGCGATGCAGAACGCCTGTCCGCACCGTGGCGCCAGCTTGTTCTTTGGCAGGAACGAGGAGAACGGCCTCCGCTGCGTCTACCACGGCTGGAAGTTCGACACCACCGGCGCCTGCGTCGACATGCCGAACGAGCCGGCGGAGAGCAACTTCAAGCACAAGATCAAAGCCGCCGCTTATGCCGCAGCCGAACAGGGCGACGTGGTGTTCATCTATATGGGTACCCGGCAGGCCACCCCGCCGGGGCTGCCGCAGTTCGAGTGGGCGTCGGTACCGGCCGAGCAGCGCTTCCACCACTTCAAAGGCATGTACCTGTGCAACTGGGCGCAGGCCATGGAGGGCGAGGTCGACACCAGCCACGTGTACTTCCTGCACGGCCGCCTGCGCGCGAGCGACTCGCCGAAGTTCGGCGCCTACCACCCCGACAAGTCGCCCCGGCTGGAGATATTGGAGACCGACACCGGCATTCTGTACGGCGCTAGGCGCGAGCAGGGCGACGGGAACGTCTACTGGCGCACCACCCAGATGGTGTTCCCCAGTTACGCCTTCTTCCCGGGGCAAGAGGATGGCACTGGCAATCTGCACATGTACACCCCTGTGGACGACGAGCGCACGCTGCACTGGGGTCTCAACTGGCACCCGACGAACCCCATCCCCGGCGAGCGCAAGCTGACCCAGCACTTCGACCCGATGGGCGGCGTGAACGGGCTGGGTGCCATGAAGCCGGCGCAGCAGGGTCAGCCCTTCCCCAACTGGTGGCCTGAGACCGGTCCCGAGAACGACTTCCGCCAGAACTACGAGGTGCAGCGGCAGTACCGCTTTTCGGGCGTGCCCACGGTCCGCCTGCAGGACGCTGCGATGTTCTGGAGCATGGGCGCCATCATGGACCGCACCAAAGAGCACCTGGGTACCGCCGATGCCGCGGTCATCCGAGCCCGGCGTCTGTTCCTTAGCTGGGCGTTGGCGTTGCGCGATAACGGGGTGGTGCCCGCCCCCGTGAACGACCCGGCGCTGTTCAACGTGCGGTCAACCTCGGCCGTGCTGCCGGGCGGGCTCGACTGGCGGGGCGCGCTCTCTGACTGGCATCATGCCCGCACCACCCAGGTACCGGCCGAGGTGTACGGCAAGAGCGGCGTGGCCCGACCAAACCAGGGCTAGCAGCAGTCGCCGACGTTATCGAGCGGGCCGACCGGCAGATGAGCGCCGTCACCGAAGTGACCGTGCGTTCGGAGGAGCTCGACCCTGTGGTCAGCATCCGTACGGCACACTGCCGTGAGTTGTTCTTGGGCGGAATCATGGGTGCCGAGCGCCGCGAGCGTCAGAACCATGCAGAGACTCCAGCATGGTCCTCGTTGGCCCCAAACACGGAGGTGAGTCCGCTAGTGTTTTTCTAGGACCGTCAGCGCAGCTTGACCCGCTGGCTGGGTAATCGCACAATAGAAGCATCGGTAAGAAGTCCACGAGCTTGCGGTCAAACGCCCTCGTGGACTTCACGTCTCTCTAGGTTCGTGGTGTGCCAACGTTCGTCGTGCGAGAAAGGGCCGTGCCATGGAGATGCAGATACAAACCGCCACCCTGGCCGACATGGAGTTGGTCCATGCTCTCATCACGCCCTTTGCCGACCGCAACGAGATGCTCCACCGTCCCAAGAGCGAACTGTATGAGAACGTGCGGGACTACTTCATCGTCAAGGACCAGGGCGAGGTCATCGCCTCCGGCTCGGTGCATGTGGTGTGGAACGACCTGGCCGAGATCAAGGCCGTGGCTGTGCGCGAGGAGTACCAGAGCCAGGGGTGGGGCAAGCGCATGGTCGCCCACTGCATGGAGGCGGCCCGCGACATGGGCATTGCCACGGTATTCGTGTTGACCCACAAAACCGGCTACTACGACCAGCTCGGCTTCCAGCAGATTGACGTCATGCACCTGCCCCGCAAGGTCTGGGGCGAGTGCCTGCGCTGCCCCAAGTTCCCCACCTGTGACGAGATAGCCATGGTCTACCACTTGACGGAAGGTGGCGCGAAGAGCCTGGTCATCGACCCCGGCGAGAGCATCTCCACCATCGCGTTTCCCGTGTGGAACACCACCGGCCGTTCCGGCGGCTAGCCGGAAGCGCTGATTGCCCTCCCTGTCAGGGAGGGGTCAAGGGACGGTCGTAGTTCGGATGACTTGCCAGGCGGCCCGCACGGTGCCCCCGCTTGTCGCCGGCCTGACGGCCATCGCATACTCGTGGTATCACCCACGAGAGGCGCCGTTACCCATGCCGCTGCCCGATGAACCGACTATTTCCACCGAACGCATCTTCAAAGGCCGCGTGCTCGGCTTCCGGGTCGATACCGTGCGCTTGTACGACGGCAAGACCAGTACCCGCGAGATCGTGGAACACCGCGGCGCGGTGGTGATGGTGCCCATCGACGCTGAGGGGCGGGTCTTGCTTGTGACTCAGTACCGCAAAGCGGTTGAGCAGGAGATGCTGGAGCTTCCCGCCGGCGGCCTCAATCTCGGCGAAGCTCACGCCGACGCGGCACTGCGTGAGCTGCGGGAAGAGGTCGGCGTGAGCGCAGGCAACCTGGAGTACCTCGGCGGCTTCTACGCCGCACCCGGCTACTGCGAGGAGTTCCTGCACCTGTACCTAGCCACCGACCTGCACGCCGCGCCGCTGGACCAAGACGAGGATGAGAACGTGGTGGTGCAACCCCACACCATGGCCGAAGCCCTCGCCCTGATCGAAGATGGCACGATCCGGGACGCGAAGAGCGTGGCGGGGCTGCTGCGGGTGGCGCGGCGGCTGGGGGTGTAGAGAGAGGCTCCTGCATTGCCCACCTCCCTCTCCCTCCTCCCCCTCATAGCCGAAGCCGAGGTGGCGACGGTGGCCGG
>SHYE01000050.1 GCA_009692935.1 Dehalococcoidia bacterium
ACCCACGTCGACGACAACTGGCAGCGGCTGGTGGCGCATCCCGACATCGACATCATCGTGGAGGCGACCGGCAACCCCATCGCCGCGGTCGATCACGCGCTGGAGGCCTTCAAGCACGGCAAGCACGTGGTCAACGTGACGGTGGAGGCCGACGCCTTCTGCGGCCCGCTGCTGGCCCGGCGCGCCGCCGAGGCCGGCGTGGTCTACAGCCTGGCCTACGGCGACCAGCCGGCGCTGATCTGCGACCTGGTGGACTGGGCGCGCACCGCCGGCTTCTCAGTGGTGGCAGCCGGGCGTGGTCACAAGTGGCTGCCCCACTTCGCGCAGTCCACGCCGGAGACCGTGTGGAGCTACTACGGCCTGACGCCCGAGCAGGCGGAGGTCGGCGGCCTCAACCCCAAGATGTTCAACTCGTTCCTTGATGGCTCAAAGCCCGCCATCGAGACCACCGCTGTCTGCAACGCCACCGGCCTCACCCCCGCCCCCACTGGCCTGGCCTATCCGCCCGCCAGCATCGACGACATCCCCACCGTGATGCGGCCGCTGGACGAGGGCGGGCTGCTGCACCACAAGGGGCAGGTGGAGGTCATTTCGTCGCTGGAGCACGACGGCCAACCCATCCCCTACGACATCCGCTTCGGCGTTTGGGTCGTCTTCGAGGGCGACACCGAGTACATCCGCCGCTGCTTCACCGAGTACGGGGTGCGCACCGATCCCTCGGGCCGCTACGCCTGCCTGTACAAGCGCTGGCATCTCATCGGCCTGGAGGTCGGCATCTCCGTAGCATCGGTCGGCTTGCGCCTCGAGCCCACCGGCGCCCCCACCGGCTTCCGCGCCGACGCCGTGGCCACCGCCAAGCGCGCCCTCAACCCCGGCGAGCTGCTGGACGGCGAGGGTGGTTACACCGTCGTCGGCCGCCTGATGCCCGCCGAGGCCTCACTCCAGGCTGGCGCGCTCCCGCTCGGCCTCGCCCACGGCTGGAAGGTCACCCACCCCATAGCCGCAGGCGACGTGGTGCGCTGGACCGACGTCGCGGTCGACGAGAAGCAGAATGCGGTGAAGGTGCGGCGCGAGATGGAGGGGATGTTCGCGGGGGCGATGGCGGCGGAGGCGCTGCCCCAGGGGTAACGCCGCGTGCCTGTTGCTTGAGCCACGTCGAAAGCACTAGGCGGGCCCGAGACCAACGCCTCGGTGAGCGCCCCACGCCTTCCTGGTCGCTTCGACGAGCTCAGCAAACAGGAAGACTCGCGCTTGAGTCGCCTCGCGTAAGCAGGGTAGAGTGGCTTTGCCCGAATAATGCCTTTTGCCCGAAAAAAGCCACGGGGATGGGCTAGCTAGCCATGAGTTTGTACGCCTGGGCGAGGGTGCCTCCATACGGTGCTAGCCATGGGGGGGGATGAAGGAAAACTCAGCCACATGGTGTCGGTCGCCGTCCTACCAGTATGCTGGCCTGTCAGACCTTGTAGTTTCACACTAGTGCCTACCAAAACACTCTTGGGGATCACCCAAGCGTTAGCCGAGAATGGTGATAGTCCTAGTAGGAACAGGACGTCATACCGTTGGTCTCGAATCTGCTGAAACGTGTAGACACCGCTCGCCCAGAGGGTAGAGAGTTTGACTTCGACGCGTTTGTTGTTGATGATCCGGTCTGCTTGGCTATCGCGGGACCGCAGAACATCTAGGCCCTTAGCTGCACACCAGCCCGAGACAAGTTGCTCTCCAATCATGCCAACTTGACGCGAGGGACGAGTTTTGAGCCATGCGAATGGGCTTCCTGCCCAAGGATCATTAGTTGGATTAGTGTAGTCTACGGCCAACGTTGCAGCGATTGTGGCCAGCATCCGCACATCAGGATCGGTGATGGATGCTGGGATCATCGTCACATCAGACCTGCCAGTAGGCTGGGCTGGACGCCCTGCCGGTCACCGCTCGGCTGATACCCAACGTACTCAACTTTGTCGAACGTTGCAAATCGTTGAGACATAACATCTGCCGCAGAGGGGTTGTCATCTACCATGAGAAACCGCCGCCCCAGTTCGTAACACGCTGCTCCCGTTGTACCACTCCCTGCAAAAAAGTCGGCCACGAGGCCGCCGGGGGGCGACGATGTTTGAACAATGCGCCGCAGAATCCCCATTGGCTTTTGGGTTGGGTAGTTCGTTCGTTCTCTGCCATTCGTTGGGACGATAGTGTGCCACCAAGTATCTGTAGGCAGTTTGCCACGCGCTGCCTTCTCTGGACCTACCAGCCCAGGAGCCATGTACGGTATCCGCTCCACTGCATCCGTGTCGAAGTAATACCGTTCAATGTCTTTCGCATAAACGAGGATATTGTCATGCTTGGGTGGCCACTTCTTAGAGGTTCTTCCGCCGTAGTCATAGGCCCAGATCACCTCGTTAAGGAAACTGTCGCGGCCAAAAATACTATCTGACAAGATTTTGCAGTAGTGGACCTCTCGATAGTCAATGTGAAAATAGAGTGTTCCAGTAGGCTTCAGAACGCGCCTAAACTCCTCAATCCTCTGCTCCAGAAAGTCCAAATAGTCGTCGTATACATCAATTTACGTCTGCTGCCCCAACGCAATCGTCCGATATCGCTTACCTTGGAAGCCGACACGATCTCCATTCACCTCGTCCCTGACCGTCCGAATCTTTCGGAATATCCGCTGCTTTCCAGTGTTAAATGGCGGGTCAACATAAATGAGGTCAAGACTGTCGGCAGGGAGGTTCCTAAGCACCGGCAAATTATCGCCGAGGATGACCGTCCCGTTGATTCCCTGAGTGTACTCCATTGTTTTTGTCCCTCCGTCGGCATTCTGAGGCAACGCACGATTGGTCAATATGTATTAGCATGCACTCACTTATTTACCCACCCCAGCTCTGTCCCCACGTGGTGCAAGGTCTATTTGACACTCGCTTTCGCTCCATGCCATACTCTGTGCACTCTGGCTGAGGGGGAGCATCTGAGCATGGCATTGCACGCGAGCACATACGGTTTGGTGGCGAACGCCGCTTCCGCATGCGCGCCTGCCCGCTCGCTGCTTCTCGTAGTAGTAGGCTAGCCGGCCCGTGGGGCCGGCACAGGGACGGAGCCGTCCGGTCGGTCGCTACGCAGGCCACATCAGCAGTCGCTGAATCGAACGCAACACTCCGTCCCATGTGGGGCGGTTTTTTGTACCCGGAGACATCACCACATCCTGGAGGGCCGATACACCGATGGCACTACCGAGCGACGCAATTAAGCTGAAGATTGAACGGGCGCCCAATCGCTCCATGCTCTATGCGGTAGGTTTCACCGCCGAGGACTTTAAGAAGCCGTGGGTGGGTGTGGCAAGCTGCTGGAGCGAGGGCACGCCCTGCAACTTCAACAACCACGACCTAGCCGGGTGGGTGAAGGAAGGCATCGCCCGATCCGGCGGCCTGGGCAAAGAGTTCAACACCATCTCGGTCACTGACGGCATCGCGATGGGCACTGAGGGCATGAAGGCCTCGCTGGTCAGCCGCGAGATCATCGCTGACTCTATGGAGCTGTACTGCATCGGCCACTCCTACGACGGTCTGGTGGCCATCGGCGGCTGCGATAAGACCAACCCCGGCGGCATGATGGCGCTGGCCCGCCTGAACCTGCCGGGCATCTTCCTGTATGGCGGGTCCATTATGCCGGGTAGCTTCCACGGCAAAGACGTCACCATCCTCGACATCTTCGAGGCGGTAGGCCGCAACGCCGTGGGCGAGATGAGCGACGAGGAAGTGTACGCGCTGGAGCAGGTGGCCTGTCCCGGCGCCGGCGCCTGCGGCGGCATGTTCACCGCCAACACCATGTCCTCGATATCCGAGGCGATGGGCATCGGCCTTCCCTACAGCGCCTCCATCCCCGCCATCGACCCCGCTCGCGCCGAGATCAGCCGCCAGACCGGCGATGCACTGGTGCGGCTGATCAACGACAACCTTCGCCCGCGCGACATCATGACCCGCGACGCCTTCCTGAACGCTATCGCCGTCGTCGAGGCACTCGGCGGCTCGACCAACGCCGTGCTGCACCTGCTGGCTATCGCCAAGGAGTGCGGCGTCACCCTCACCATGCAAGACTTCGACGACGTCAGCTCCCGCACGCCGCACATCGGCGATATGTCGCCCAGCGGCCGCTACAACATGTACGACCTCCACAAGGTGGGCGGCGTGCCCATGGTCATGCGGGCGCTGCTCGACGCCGGCCTCATGAACGGCGACTGCATGACGGTCACCGGCAAGACCATGCGCGAGAACCTGGCGGACGTGCAGTGGAACCCCGATCAGAATGTGGTGCGGCCGCTCAGCAACCCGCTGCGAGCAGCTGGCAGCATGGTCATTCTCAAGGGCAACATCGCGCCCGACGGCTGCGTGATGAAGCTCGGTGGGCTCACGGTCACCAGCCACCGCGGTCCCGCCCGCGTGTTCGATACCGAGGAGAAGTGCATGGAGGCCGTGATGAAGCGCGACATCAAGGCCGGCGATGTAGTCGTCATCCGCTATGAGGGTCCCAAGGGCGGGCCCGGCATGCGAGAGATGCTGTCGGTGACGTCGGCGCTCTCGGGCCAGCACCTGGGCGACAAGGTGGCGCTGATCACCGACGGCCGGTTCTCGGGCGCCACCCGCGGCTTCATGATC
Organism: Dehalococcoidia bacterium; assembly: GCA_009692935.1. Lineage (GTDB taxonomy): Bacteria > Chloroflexota > Dehalococcoidia > SHYD01 > SHYD01 > SHYE01. Next base: position 4,647 of record SHYE01000050.1, read on the forward strand.
GCTCACGTCGCCCCCGAGGCGGCGGTCGGCGGCAACATCGCCTTTATCAACGAGGGCGATATCATCGAGATCAACGCCGACACCCGCAAGATCCACGTCGACGTATCGGACGAGGAGTTGGCGCGCCGCCGCCAGGGCTGGGTGGCGCCGCCGCCCAACTACACCTGGGGCGCGCTGTGGAAGTACACCCGGCTGGTGGGTTCGGCGTCGGAAGGCGCCGTCTGCGGATAGTTGCAGTAGTCCTCTCTCCCTCCCAGGGAGAGAGCTAGAGAGAGGGTCTTCCTAATGAAACTGAACGGTGCGCAGATCGTGTTCGAGTGCATGCGGCGGGAGGGCGTCCGCCACGTGTTCGGCTACCCCGGCGGGTCGAACCTGCCGCTGTACGACACGTTTATCCAATACCCCGACATCCAACACATCCTGGTGCGGCACGAGCAGTCGGCAGCCCACGCCGCCGACGCTTATGCCCGAGTGTCCGAGGACGTCGGCGTCTGCTTCGCCACCTCGGGGCCCGGCGCCACCAACCTGGTGACCGGCATCGCCAACGCGTTCATGGACTCCATCCCGCTGGTGTGCATCACCGGCTCGGTGGTGACCACCCTGATCGGGCGCGACGGCTTTCAGGAGGCCGATATCACCGGCATCAGCCTGCCGGTCACCAAGCACAACCAGCTCGTGCTCAAGGTCGAGGACCTCGCCCAAGCCCTCAAGGAGGCGTTCCACATTGCCCGCACCGGCCGACCGGGCCCGGTGCTGATCGACATTCCGCGCGACGTCCAACAGCAGGTGTGCGAGTTCGAGTATCCCGACAGCGTGCACCTGCGCGGCTACCAGCTGCCACCGCCGCCCGACCCGGCGCTGGCCCGCAAGGCCGCCGCGCTGATTGCCGAAGCGCAGAAGCCGCTGATCCTGGCGGGCCACGGCGTCATCATCTCCAAGGCCTACGCCGAGCTGAAGGAGCTGGCGGAGACCTGCCAGATCCCGGTCATCACCACGCTGCTTGGCATCAGCGGCTTCCCCGGCACCCACGACTTGTGCATGGGCATGCCCGGTATGCACGGCATGTACTGGAACAACATGGCTATCAGCGAGACCGACCTCATCATCGCCTGCGGCATGCGGTTCGATGACCGGGTGACCGGCCGGCTGAAGGACTTCGCCCCCAACGCCAAGATCATCCACATCGACATCGACGCCGCTGAGATCGGCAAGAACGTGCGGCCGGCCGTGGCCATCCACGCCGACCTCAAGCCGGCGCTGGCCGCCATCAACGCCGAAGTGAAGCCCAAAGACCACCCCGAGTGGAAGGCCTGGATCAAGGCCATGCGTGACGAGCACCCTTCCATCGCGCTGCCCGAGACCGACACCCTGCTCCCACAATACGTCGTGTCTCGGCTGTACGAAATCACCGGGGGCGACGCGTACGTGTGCACCGGCGTGGGTCAGCACCAGATGTGGGCGGCGCAGTACTTCTGGTACGACAAGCCGAATAGCTGGGTGACCTCGGGCGGTCTGGGCACCATGGGCTTTGAGATCCCCGGCGCGCTGGGCATGCAGGTGGCCAAACCCCACGATACGGTGTGGACCATCTGCGGCGACGGCGGCTTCCAGATGACATCGCAAGAGCTGGCCGTGTTTGTGGAGCACAAGCTCCCGGTGAAATTCGCCATCCTCAACAACGGCTACCTGGGCATGGTGAAGCAGTGGCAGCAGATGTTCTACAAGGACAACAAGAGCGCCGTCCGCATGCACCAGCCTGATTTCGTGAAACTGGCCGAGGCCTACGGCATGAAGGCGCTGCGGGTCACCGATAAGGCGGGAGTCGACGCCGGCATTCGCGAGGCTATGGCGCACGACGGCCCGGTGCTGGTGGAGTTTGTGGTGGACGAGGACGAGAACTGCTTCCCGATGGTGCCGCCCGGGGCCTCGCTGCAGGAGACGGTGGACCAGCCCCCGGTGCTGGTGCGCGACAAGGAGGTAACGGGCACACGATGAGTAGAGAGCACCTGCATACCCTGGTGGCGCTGGTGGAGAACCGGCCTGGGGTCCTGAACCGGATTGTGAGCAAGGTGCGCCAACGCGGCTTCAACATCGAGAGTCTGGCGGTGGGCCACTCCGAGGAGCCCGGCCTATCGCGCATGACCTTCGTGGTCGACGCCTCGTTGGTGGACACCGAGCAGATGGTGAAGCAGGTCGAGAAGCTGATCGACGTGGTGCACATCGAGGACATCACCAACAAGGAACGGGACATGCTGGCCCGCGAGCTGCTGATGGTGAAGGTGAAGTGCAAGGCCGAGACCCGCTCGGAGTTGCTGAACTTAGTCAACGTCTACCGCGCCAGCGTCATCGACATCACCCCCACCTCGATGATCATTGAGGCATCCGGTGATACCGACAAGCTCGACTCGCTGGTAGAATTGCTGGGCGACTTCGGCGTCATCGAGACCTGCCGCACCGGCCAGATCGCCATGCTGCGGGGGCCCGAGCGGGTTGGCCCCGACGCGGGGCATCAGCACGTGCTGCTGCCGCATCTGGCGGGCGGGCGGGCCCCCGGCGGGCTGTTTTAGTCGCAAGAGGAGGCGGTTATGGGTGCGCTTCCATCGGTTTCCAAGGAGACTATCGCGCGCGTGATGGACACCTTCGAAGCCGGGGCCTGTTCCCCGCATTGGCGTAGGGGTACCCCGGCTCCAGGAACGTGGGGGGTCCGTCACGGCATTGGGCGCTTCTTCCCCGTGAAAGAGGTGATCCGCAGGGCTGTCTACATGGAGCACGGCAGTTGGATTGAGCTGTCGGACAGCGAGCAAGCCCGTCAGTACGTGTTCGATCGTGGGTTTACCGTAGCAAAGGCGCCCTTCAGTCGTCCCCCGGAGGGGTTTGAATCCGGGCCAAGGCCGCCTTACACCCTCATCCTCCGCCCAGACGATGGTGGCTGGTACGCGGAGATCCCGGCACTGGAGTCATGCTACACGTCTGGAAGGACACTTGAAGAAGCCATCCTCTACATTCAGGACGTGTACGATTTGGTAATGGGTGAGTTGGAGGATGAAGGTAGACCATTTCCTCCCGACGTGGAGGTCGTGACGAGTGCCACCGCGCCCGAGCGAGCTTGAGGAAGTCGTCCTACGCTTGGGTTTCGAGGAAGTGCGAAGCACGGGGAGCCATCGCCGATACCGGCACAGCGACGGAAGAAGAGTTACCATACCGTTTCACCCGAGGGATGTGCCCTATGACGCGTTTAGGGGTGTCCTCAAGCAGTTGGGCATAACAGAGCGAGAATTCAACCGCATCCTACGAGGGCGGTAAACAGGAGGGTTCATTGGCAACGATTTTCTACGATAAGGATGCGGATATCGGCCTGCTGAAGGGCAAGCTGATCGCCATCATCGGGTACGGCAGCCAGGGGCACGCCCACGCGCTGAACCTGAAGGACAGTGGCATGGACGTGGTGGTGGGCCTGCACGAGGGCAGCCGCAGCGCTCCCCGCGCCAAAGAGGCCGGCCTCAAGGTGATCTCAGTAGACCAGGCGGGCGCCGACGCCGACATCATCATGATGCTGGTGCCCGACCAGACCGCCAAGCAGGTGTACGACGACAGCCTGGTCAAGCACATGAAGGCCGGCAAGACCATCATGTGGGCGCACGGCTTCAACGTGCATTACAACCAGGTGACGGCCCCGGCCGACGTCGACGTGAGCATGATTGCCCCCAAAGCGCCGGGCCACATGGTGCGGCAGGTGTTCACCGAGGGCTCGGGCACGCCGTGTCTCGTCGCCATCGCCCAAGACGCATCGGGCCGAGCCCGCGACATCGCGCTGGCCTACTCCAAGGGCATCGGCGGCACCCGGGCCGGCACCCTGCTCACCACCTTCAAGGAAGAGACCGAGACCGACCTGTTCGGTGAGCAGGTGGTGCTGTGCGGTGGCATCGCCCATCTGATGGAGGCTGCCTTCGACACGCTGGTGGAGGCCGGCTACCAGCCCGAGAGCGCTTACTTCGAGTGCCTGCACGAGATGAAGCTGATTGTCGACCTGATGTACGCCGGCGGCCTGAAGTACATGCGCTACTCCATCAGCGACACGGCGGAGTATGGCGACTACAAGATCGGCCCGCGCATCGTGACCGACGAGACGAAGGCCGAGATGAAGAAGATTCTAGCCGAGATTCAGAACGGATCCTTCGCCAGCGAGTGGGTGGCCGAGAATCGGGCCGGTGGGCGCGCCAACTTTCTGGCGCAGCGCCGCCTGCACGCCGACATGCAAATCGAGACGGTGGGTAAGGAGCTACGCAGCATGATGAGCTGGCTGCCGAAGGTACGGGAATAAGCTCAGATCTGCGGGCTAAAGCCACGCAGCACTTCGGGCTAGGGCGTTATGTTGCACCACATCTGGTTCGCTACCAAACAGCGGAAGTGGCTACTTCAGGGCGATGTCGAAATGGCAGTCCGCGAGCAGTTCCAGGCGGTAGCCCGGGAGAGAGGCCTCCGCCTACTGGAATACGAGTTGATGGTGGACCATGTCCACCTGCTGTTGGACGTGGAGCCGTCTCGTCTGCATGAGTCGGTGCGACTGCTCAAGGGTGGGGTGGCCTATCGGATTTTCCGGCAGTTCCCGCTCTTGAAGCTTGATGAGGGTGTCGCGGGGTTCTGGCAGCGCAGGTTTGGTGCACGGTCGGTGCCCGAGGAGCAAGCCGAGCAAGTCGGCCGCTACATCCGCACGCAATGGGAGCCGCTGGAGAAGTACGAGCAGTAGTCGGGCAAAGTGCTGCGTGGCTTTAGCCCGCAGATCCGCCGGCGTGGGGCGCCCGCGTGGTCTTAGCACACCGGCAGGCGTCACATTCCACGACGGGCATTGGTACACTGAGGGCAGCACTCCCCAACAGCGGAGGTTTCGTATGCGCAATCAGGAGGGTAACAACGTAGCTTCGCCGGCCCCGGCGAGCTACGTAAGGCTCCCGGCTTCTCGCCGTTAACCCAGACAACACGAGAAGCACACACAGGGAGTAACCGGTTATGGACAAGGTCGTCATTTTCGATACTACTATGCGCGATGGGGAGCAGGCCCCCGGCGCCACCATGAACCGCGAAGACAAGCTGAAGATGGGCCACCAGCTGGAACGGCTGGGCGCCGACATCATCGAGGCGGGCTTCGCGGCTAACTCCGACGCCGAGGTCGAGGCTATTGCCGCCGTGGCGGCCGAAATCCGCACGCCGGTCATCTGCAGCCTGGCGCGAACCGTGGCGCGCGACGTCGATGAGGCGTGGCGATCGCTGAAGGGCGCCGCCCGGCCGCGCATCCACGTATTCACGTCATCCAGCGACCTGCACTTGGCGCACATGCTGCGCAAGAGCCGGCAGGAGGTGCTGGACAGCGCGGTCGCAGCTATCATCCGCGCCAAGGGCTACACGCCTGATGTGGAGTTCAGCCCGCAGGACGCCACCCGCTCCGACGTCGAGTTCCTCATCGACTTGTACACCGCAGCCATTGAGGCCGGCGCCACCACCATCAACGTGCCTGACACCGTCGGTTACGCGATCCCCGAGGAGTTCGAGGGGCTGATCCGCCGCTTGCTGACCCAGGTGAAAGACAGCGGCAAGGCGGTGTGGAGCGTGCACTGCCACAACGACTTGGGCTTGGCCGTCGCCAACAGCCTGGCCGCTATCCGGGGCGGCGCCCGCCAAATCGAGGTCTGCGTCAACGGCATCGGCGAGCGGGCCGGCAATGCCGCGCTCGAAGAGGTGGTGATGGCCATCCACACCCGCAAAGACTTCCTCGGCGTGGAGCACGGCCTCGACACCACGCAGATAACGCGCACCAGCCGGCTGTTCACCGACATCACCGGCATCGGCGTGCAGGTGAACAAGGCCATTGTGGGCGCCAACGCCTTCCGCCACGAATCCGGCGTGCACCAGGACGGCGTCATCAAAGAGCGGCTGACCTATGAGATCATGGACCCGCGCGACATCGGCCTGAGCGGCAACATTCTGCATTTGGGCAAGACTAGTGGCCGGGCCGGCTTCCGGGCGCACCTCACCCAGATGGGCTACTCCGTGACCGAAGAGGAGTTCACCAAGGCCTGGAACGCCTTCCGCGACCTCGTGGGCAAGAAAAAGTACGTCGATGACCGCGATGTGGAAGCGCTCATCGCCGAAGAGATGCGTTCAGTGGACGAGCAGTACGTCTTGGAGCAGATCCAGGTGTCGTGCGGCGAGCCCGGTATCCCCACCGCCTCGGTGAAGATCAAAGCGCCCGACGGCGCCGAGCTGGTGGAGGCGGCGGTGGGCGACGGGCCGGTGGACGCCGTGTACAAGGCAATCACCGCCGCGGTCGGCATTGAGAACCACCTGGAAGAGTTCAGCGTGAAGTCGATCACCGAGAACACCGAGGCCCAGGGCGAAGTGACCATCCGCATTAAGGTGGAGGGCCGCACCTATACCGGCCGCGGCGTCAGCACCGACATCATTGTGGCCAGCGCCAAGGCCTACCTCAACGCGCTCAATCGCAAGCTGGCCGATCAGGCCGACCGCCAGGTGGTTTCGCTCTCCGCCCCTCCCTGACTTAACGTCCGCCAAACAGGGAGGGCAGGAGCCAGTCCTGCCCTCCCTGTTTGCCTCTGCATGCTATAGAAGCCTGGTATACTTCACAGCGCTGTCTCCCGCCGCGCGGGCGGGTTTTCATTCTGGAGTGAGGTAAGGATGCCCCCGAAAACACTATTCGAGAAGGTGTGGGAATCGCATGTGGTGCACGAGGAGGCTGGCAAGCCCTCGCTGCTGTACGTGGACCTGCACCTGGTTCACGAGATTACGACTGCTCAGGCCTTCGAGGGGTTGCGGCAGACCGGCCGCAAGGTGCGACGCCCCGACCTGACCGTCGCCACGGTTGACCATAACGTCCCCACCTGGGAGCGCAGCCGGCCCACCACCGACCTGATCGCCGCGAAGCAGATCGCCACGCTGGACGACAACGCCAAGTTCTTCAACCTGCCCAACTACTACGACATCTATAGCGAGAATCAGGGCATCGTGCACGTCATTGGCCCGGAGTTGGGCTACACCCAGCCCGGCAAGGTGGTGGTGTGCGGCGATAGCCACACCTCCACCCACGGCGCATTGGGCGCGTTCGCCTTCGGTATCGGCACCTCTGAGGTCGAGCACGTGTTGGCCACCCAGACCATCCCACAAATGAAGCCCAAGACCATGGAGATTCGGGTCAATGGCCAGCTGCCCAAGGGCGTGACCGCCAAAGACATCATCCTTGGCATCATCGGACGCATCGGCATCGGCGGCGCCATCGGCTATGCGGTGGAGTACACCGGCGACGCCATACGCGCGCTAGACATGGCCGGCCGCATGACGGTCTGCAACATGTCGATCGAGGGCGGCGCCCGCTGCGGCATGGTGGCCCCCGACGAGAAGACCTTCGAGTACCTGAAGGGCCGCAAGTTCGCCCCACAGGGCGCCGATTGGGACAAGGCGGTCGCAGCCTGGAAGCAGCTTCCCACCGACCCCGGCGCAACTTACGACCGGCTCCTGGAGATCGACGCGGCCGAGCTGACCCCCAACGTCACCTGGGGCACCAACCCCAGCATGGTGGCCCCCATCAACGGCCGGGTGCCCGACCCCGCCACCATGACTAACAGCCAAGAGCGCGAGCTGGCCGAGCGGGCCCTGAAGTATATGGACCTGCAAGCCAACATGCCGATACAGGACATCATGCTCGACCGGGTGTTCATCGGCTCCTGCACCAACTCGCGCATGGAGGACCTGCGGGCCGCCGCAGAGGTGGCCAAGGGCAAAAAGGTGGCGTCGACGGTGTACGCCATGGTGGTGCCCGGGTCGACCTCCATCAAGAAGCAGGCCGAAGCCGAAGGGCTGGACGTCATCTTCCGCGAGGCCGGTTTCGA
>SHYE01000051.1 GCA_009692935.1 Dehalococcoidia bacterium
GTTTCGAATCGGAACATACCGCGCCTCTTTGCCTCGGCCAAACCGACTGAAGGACTTTGTTATCGAATTGCCGGATTCTTATGGGTGACTTGTAGCTTTCATGCCTAGAAATGTCAAGCTGCTCATCAGAAACACCCCAGCATAGGTAACAAAGGGTACTGTATAGTGTTCTCTGTAACAGAAAGGGTTCAATGATACAACCTCTGAGCGATGATTACGTGGGCGCGACCCAGGCGGCTGCCATCCTTGGTATTAGCCGGGTGACGCTGCATCGTTGGGTGAAGCAGGGCGTGGTGCGCGCTTACACCCTCGGCCCGCGGCGCGTCCTCATCAAACGCACCGACCTCGACTGATTGGTGCGTCCCGCCAGCGACGGACCCGCGGCCTCCGACACGGTTGAGGCTGAGCCGCTCAGCGAGTTGCAGGTGCAACAGGCACGTTCTGCACTCGAGCGCGCACGTGGCTTCCGAGTCCGGCTAGCTGGACGGGGTCCCGCCACCTCGTGAGTGATTCTGTAGCGATCGATGCGAGCGTCGCCTTGCGGTGGCTGCTGGGTACGCAGGCTGAAGCTGCCGCGGCAACGGTGCTGCTCAGCACCACGGCCGAGGCGCGCCTTCCGGTGTTGGTATCCCCCGCCTTCCACGCCGCGGTTGCCGCCGAGCTGCACGGCCGCAGCACCGGCGCCGCAGCTTCCGCTGCGTTGACACCGGCCGATGCGCAGACCGCGCTGGCCGTTCTGGTGCACTACCCATTCCAAGTCGTGCAGACGCCGGGCTTGTACACCACCGCGCTCAAGCTGGCCCAGGGCTACCGACTGGCATCCTTCGCCCACGCGTTGAACGCCGCGGTCGCCGGCCTTGCCGGGTGCGAGCTGTGGACCGCCGACCAGCAGCTCATCAGCACCCTCGACGGATCCCTCCCCCACATCCGCCTCATCACCGACTACGGCTCGCGTTAGCACTGCGCCCACGGTCATGCCGACAACGGAGGCATCCGCTGGGCGGTCCACCCTCCCCTCAGAGCGCGGCGCCCACAACCCCGTCCATCACGCCACCCTGGTCTTCCTGGACACAGTCAGAAGCACCGCCGCGCAGCCGGCCCGAGAAGCGCGGATGGTATTATTTGACCCTGGCATGGCGCCAAAGCCTGCCCGCGACCCATCCCAATCCCCGAGGCCACCGCATGCCTGCCCAGATCATCGACGGCAATGAACTCTCCGCCCAAATCCGCAGCGAGGTGAAGACCCGCACCGAGGTCTTCACGGCCCGCCACGGCTTCGCCCCCGGACTCGCGGTGGTCCTGGTGGGCGAGAACCCGGCGTCGGTGAGCTACGTGCGGGGCAAGGAGCGCGACGGCGTTGAGGTCGGCTTCCATGCCGAGACCATCCGCCGTCCCGCCGACATCACCCAAGAGCAACTGCTTGGCTTGATCCACGAGCTCAACCGCGACACCCGGTTCCACGGCATTCTGGTGCAGCTGCCGCTGCCACCGCACATCGACGCCGACGCCATCGTGGAAGCCCTGGACTATCGGAAAGACGCCGATTGCCTGAACTCTCACAACGTGGGCCGCCTGCTCCAGGGTGAGGGCAAGCTCATCCCGTGCACCCCCAGTGGCGTGCAGCAGATGCTCATCCGCACCGGGCATGATCCGGCGGGCAAGCACGTGGTGATCTGTGGTCGCAGCAACCTGGTGGGCAAGCCGCTGGGTGCGCTGCTGGTACAGAAGGCCGTCGGCGCCAACGCCACCGTCACCCTGTGTCACACCGGCACCAAGGACTTGCCATTCTTCACCCGCCAGGCGGACATTCTGGTGGCCGCCACCGGTGTGCGCAATAGCATCACCGCCGACATGGTGCGCGACGGCGCGGTGGTCATCGACGTCGGCATCAACCGGATCGAGTCCACCACCACCAAGAGCGGCTTCCGCCTGGTGGGTGACGTGGACTACGCCGCGGTGGCCGAGAAAGCCTCCGCCATCACCCCGGTACCAGGCGGCGTGGGCCCCATGACCCGCGCCATGTTGCTGGTGAACACCCTCACCGCCGCCGAGATGCAGGTGGGGTAGTAAGCTGCTGGCCAACGCAATCACGCCATGAAGCGACTTCGTGACTGCCTTGTTTGGGCCGTGGGACTGGTCGTTCCACGGCCTGTTCACTTTGCGATGAGCGCCTGGGCAACCCCCCAAGACTTCCTGTCTGCGCTGTGCCAGCGTGCAGATCTAGAGCGTGGGTTCTGGAACTGGCACCCTCCGGGATACGGCAGTCACGGCTTTGTGATCAGTGTTGAAGGCCCTAAGTTTCGGTTACGGAAGCGGCATTGGCTCTGGAACTACCGCACCGCGGCATTTTGCGAGGGTTTCGTCGCGACCGATCCACGCACGATCGAGGTACGTTGCAGGGTCGGGCATCCCTCATGGATACGGGCCTTCGATATCGTAGTGTTTGCGCTCTGCTATGGGGTGGGCATAGCCTTGACCGGATGGTTGATACGGCAAGGCGACTGGACGGCCGCAGCCATGCTGGGTGTGTTCCTTCTCATACCCCCGATTGGGACTCGCCTACTGTATGCCCTTCAAGCCGCTGAGATAGCGGAGCTGAGGGCGCTCGTCGAGCGTTGCGCCAGCGCTGCGTCGTACCGCTAGGCTCATGATCCCGTAGGCTAGGCAACTGCCACCCTGCCTGAGTAGTCATCGGCGCACCCCGGTCTGCGCAACGGGTACCCCGCGTTCGAGAGGGCGTAAGCGAATGGTGACGGCCAGAAATGCTGGTTGCGCAACTCACGACCACTAGCCTGCGGGGTCCAGCCAGCGGCGGTTCCGGGTACCCCGTTATTTCCAGTGATGGTAATCGCGCAGCCTCGTTGCCCTTGTTATTTCAAAAAGATGCCACTTATTGAAATAACAAACGAAAAACGGTACCCTTGTTTCCACGCGGTGAAATAAGGGGCGACGTGGAACAGACCTCAATTCGGGCCGGCAGCTTTCAGTCACAGCCTGGCGGCTACCAGGCCTTCATGCCTGCACCGCTGCCGCCAGACCCACCGATCCAGGTGGACCTGCCCCTGGTGCAACTGCTGTCGAAGGCTGACCAGGCCGTGGCGCGGCTCGACGGCGTGGCGCTCACGCTGCCGAACCCCAACCTCTTCGTCGCCACCTACGTGCGGCAGGAGGCTGTCCTAAGCTCACAGATCGAAGGCACGCAGTCGACGCTGGACGACGTGCTAGCCTATGAGTTGGACGGGGCCGGCCGCGCATTGCCGCAAGACGTCGAAGAGGTGGTGAACTACGTTCGAGCCATGAACTATGGCCTGCAGCGGCTGGAGACGCTGCCGTTGTCGCTACGGCTGATTCGGGAGATTCACGCCGAGTTGTTGCACAACGCGAGAGGTGGTGAGAAGCGGCCCGGTGAGTTTAGGGTAGATCAGAACTGGATCGGCGAGGGGCGGGTATCGATTACCCAAGCGACCTTCGTACCACCGCCCCCCGCAGACATGCTGCAGGCGCTCGGCAACTTAGAGTCCTACCTGCACGAGGAGAACGGCCTGCCCGCGCTCATCCATTGCGCCATCGCCCACGCACAGTTCGAGACCATCCACCCCTTTCTGGACGGCAACGGCCGGGTGGGACGGTTGTTGGTCACGTTTCTGTTGTGTCAGCGGCAAGTGCTGCACCAGCCGCTGTTGTATATGAGCGCGTTCCTCAAGCGCCACCGGGCCGAGTACTACGACCGGCTGATGGCGGTGCGGCTGTCGGGAGACTGGGAGGCCTGGATCGCCTTCTTCCTGCGTGGGGCGTTGGCGACGGCTAACGAGGCGACGCAAACCGCCCATCGCATTGTGCTGCTTCAGGAGGAGCACCGGCGAATGGTGCAGGAGGCAGACCTCGGCCTGCAGAGCCTCCGCCTGCTCGACATCTTGTTCCAACGCCCCCTAGTCACGGTGCGCAGCATCGGCGAGCATTTGGGGGTGAGTTACGGTACCGCGAACCGGCTGGTGGAGGCGTTCCGCTCGTTGGGGCTGCTGAACGAGGCTACCGGCCGGCAGCGGAACCGGGCGTTTCGCTACTCGCCGTTCCTCGGCCTCTTCCCCGAGGCCACCGCGCCAGTGACAGCTGCCGCGCCGACACAGAGCACCGAACACCCGGCGTTGCCCTAGCTTAGTGCCGTCCGTTGAAATAACCGAGGTGAAATCCCACAGTTATTTCAACAACTGGCCATTCGTTGAAATAACGACCATCGCACGTCACCCAAGCTGCTATCCCACCACCACCACCGCCGCAGCGTGCTCCCACTCCGCCACCAGAGCGTCCAGCCGCCGCCCGGCATCCTCATGCTGTCGGTTGGTGGCTTGGGCGGCCACGTGATCGGTGTAGACCGCGGGGTCGGCCAGCCTGGCAGCCAGCTCGGCGATCTCCGCTTCAGTAGCGGCTATTTCCGCCTCCAGGTCCGTCACCCGCTTGCGGGCTGCTGCTGCGTCCTTGCGTAACTGCGCCGGCGACCTCTCGCGCTTCGCTTCGGCTCGTGCGGAGGCTTCTTGGTCGGCGGCCGCCACCCGGGCCAGCTCGCGTTGCGCCATGCGCTCCCGATAGTCGGTGTAGTTGCCCAGGTGCACCTCCACCCCGCCGTTCTCCACCGAGATCACCTTGGTAGCGATCCGGTCGATGAGATAGCGGTCGTGCGATGCCAGGACGATGGCGCCCGGGAAGTCCACCAGCGCCTGCTCCAGCACCTCCTGCGACGCGATGTCCAGGTGGTTGGTAGGCTCGTCCAGTAGTAAGAGGTTCGCATCGCGCAGCAGCATCTTGGCGAAGGCTAGCCGTGCGCGCTCGCCGCCCGAGAGCACGCTCACCTTCTTGTAGGCGTCGTCGCCGCTGAACAGAAAGCGCCCCAACAGGCCGCGCAGTTCGCGTTCGCCGCGCTCGCTGCCGTCGCCCAACTCCTCAAGCGCGGTGAGGTCGGGGTTCAGCGTCTCGGCCTGATGCTGCGCGAAGTAGGCTGGCTGCACGTTGTGGCCCAGCTGAACGTCCCCGCCGTCGGGCGTATCCACACCGGCCAGCAACCGGATCAGCGTCGACTTGCCGGCGCCGTTCGGCCCCACCAACGCCACCCGCTCGCCCCGCTCCACCGTCATGTCCACCCGGTCCAGCACGGTGTTGGTGTCGAACCTGCGGGTTAAGTGGCTGACATCCAGCACCACTCGGCCGGTTCGACCAGCGTCGCCAAAGCGCAGGTGCACCCGCTTCTCCCGCGCATCCGGCGATTCCACTCGCTCTAGCTTGTCCAGCATGCGCTGCCGGCCCTTGGCCGAACTCGCCTTGCTGGCCTTGGCCCCGAAGCGGTCAATCCACGCCTGCGTTTTGCTGATCATCGCCTGCTGGCGTTCGTAGGCATCGGCCTGTTGTGCCCGCCGTAGCGCCTTCTCGGCCACAAAGGCAGTGTAGTTCCCGGCGTATTCCACCGCGGCGCCGCTCTCCAGCTCGAAAGTGCGGGTGGTCACCTGGTTCAAGATATAACGGTCATGGCTCACCATCAGCAGCGCCCCAGGATAGTTGCGAAGGTAGCCCTCCAGCCATTCGACGGCGCCGATATCCAGGTGATTCGTGGGCTCGTCCAGCAGCAGCAGGTCGGGACGTTGCACCAACAGGCGTCCCAGAGCGATGCGCATTTGCCAGCCGCCGCTGTAGGTATCTACCAAGCGGTCAGCGTCCGAGGTCTCGAAGCCCAGCGCCCGCATCACCACGCCAACCTCGTCCTCCACGTCATGACCGCGGAAGTCCTCGTAGCGGTGCTGCAGCAAGCCGAGCCGTTCCACCAGTTCCTCGAGTTGCGGATCCCCTGAGCCGATGGTTGCGAGTGCGGCTTCGACCGACTCGAGTTCGGCCATGACGCTCGCCAAGTCGGCGCGCCCGCTCATCAACTCTTGCCGCACGGTATTGCCGGCGGTCACCTGCCCCTCTTGCGAGAGGTAGCCGACGCGGGCGCCCCGCTGTACGGTCACCGTACCGTAGTCGGGTTCCATCTCGCCTGCCAGTATCCGGAGCAGCGTGCTCTTGCCCGTGCCGTTGGCGGCAACCAGGCCGACACGATCCCTCGGAGAAACCCGAAATGTCACGCCGTCCAACACATCCCTGGCGCCGAACGCCTTTTTGAGCCCAATCACCTGCAGCATATGTTCTCCCGCACAAGAAACGCCGGTCGATTGACCGGCGCTCCTTAGAGTTTAGCATGTATCGCGCACTCGACGCGGCGTTGATCTCGCGGCCGGCGATACGGTCACGAACATCAGCCGTGCCACCTTAGGCTTGGCAGGCCCCCCCCCCCCGGGGGGGGGGGCCTGCCGCCTTCGCTGCCCGGCCCCTGCGGTGTCTGGCAGCCAGCCGCAGCCAGCAGCATGGCCCCGTTAATGCGTGAAGTCGTCCACCATCGGGGTTGAGCTTAGCGTGCCGGCCACACCAGCAGGCGGCGGCCTGCAAGGCAGACCAGGCCAGCCAGCGCGGCGAAGCCAGCCAGCCCAGCGAGCTCGTCGCCGGTATTCGGCAGAGCGCGGGGCGCGAGCGCGGCAGGCCCTGGGAGGAGCCCCTGCTGCACCACAGGGAGGACCTGGAGCGTGATAATGCGGGCTTGTGAACCCCCGGCGCTGGCCAGTGACGATGTGGTGCCGGCCGGCACCACATCGGTCATCTGCCCGGCGTTAAAGGTGCGGGCTTGCGAACCAACGCGCTGCGTGACGCTACCTTCCATGACGTACTCGACGGTGGGGCCGGAAAACGTTCGTAGCGCTGTAGCATCGCCCGGTTGATAGCGTGATTCCTGGAAGGAGAGGATGTTGGGCCGCAAATGGTCGATACCTGGAAGCTGGCCGCTGGTGGCGACGATAGCCGCGCCGGGGCCGCAGATGAGCTGGAACACGGCGGTCTGAACCGGACGGGTGCCCATGGTGGTGCGGGCAAACCAATTGTCCTGGCCAATGAAGTAGGCCTCGCCGCCTCGTTGAACCGCGGTCACGCCGGTGGTGTACTCAATGCGCTGAAAATCGCCGCCAAACATGCAGCTGAAGCGTGGCGGCCCGCCCAAGAAGCCGGTATCCGGCTGCCGTACCCCAGGCGGCACGGTGTTGACGTTCAGCCGCCAGCATAATGGCCCGGGCGGCAGCAATTCCACCCGCTGTACGCTCACGGCACCGGTCTCCGGTTCTGCCGCGAGCGCGACCGGCGTGGTAGCGCCCCCGCCCACAAGCATCAAACCCGAGCCCGCCAGTATCCGTAAGGCTTTCCTAGCATCCCCCGGCGTGTTCAATGTAGGGCCATGATAGGGCAATCATAGGTTCGCGCAAGCACCCTGCCCTGCACCGGGTGCACTCGCCCGCTACTTCCAGAGTGCCTTTGTCGCAATCCGGGCGCCCTCAGCCATCGAACGGAACTTGGCCCAGGCGATGGCCGGGTGCCCCACACGGCTGCCGATGCCGCAGTCGGTACCGCATACCACGTTCTCGCGTCCCACTAGGTTGGCGTACTTGATGACGCGCTCTGCCACCAACTCAGGGTGCTCGATGAAGTCGTTCGCATGGCCGATGACCCCGGGAATGAGGAACTTGCCGCCGGGCAGTGGGTGGTCCTTGAACACCACCCATTCATGCTCGTGCATGGGGTTCGTCGCTTCGATGGAGTACGAGCCGGCGTTCACGCGATACATGATGTCGATAAAGTCGCGCAAGGGCAGGTCGTAGTTGTGGGGGCCCTTATAGCTGCCCCAGCACATGTGGAACCGAACCTGGTCTTCGGGCAGGCCGCAAAGGGCGTGGTTCAGCGCGTCCACCCGCAGCGTTGCGTACTTCTGGTACTCGGCCAGGCTGAACTCGGGATACATCTGCCAAGCGTCGGGGAGGTCTGGATCGTCGATCTGCAGCACAAAGCCGGCGTCCACAATCGCCTTGTACTCGTCGTGCATCGCATCGGCCAGCGCAAACAGGAAGGCCTCGGCATTGGGGTAGTAGTCGTTCTGAATGAAGTGCTCGATGGTGCCTGGCGCAACGGCCGGCAAGTACGCTTCCTCCACCGTGAACCCTTGAAGCGCTGCCTTGAAGTTGGTGAGGTCGGTTTGCAGCGCTGCCTGTCCCTGATAGGCGATGGGCCCGTTGCACACGGTGCGTGACCCGCCTGGCGCGATCTGGCCGGTGAAGCCGGTGCGGCTGTTGAAGTACGCCGCGAACTGCTGATTGTCGCGGTCCGATACGCCGCGGCGCCGTGGGTCAGTGGGCAGCGACTCGCGGGTCTGCACGCCCGTCAGGCGATCGTTGATGTAGCTGGAGAAGAGCACCTTGCTCAGCTCGCCGTCGTTGATGCTGTCGATGCCGGCATCCAGCTGCAGTTGGACTGCCTCGCGGGTTGCCGCAACCAAACGGGCGTTATAGGCGGCCGCGTCGTAGGGTTTCCCCGCCTCCTTGTCCAGCACCATCTGGCGGACGTCGTCGGGCTTGGGCAGGGTGCCCTGGTGAGTCACGCGAATGCGGCCGGTACTGCGGATCATAAAGCTACTCCTTGGCGTTTCCGTCGGTTAGGCGGGTGGCCTGATGATACGGCGCACCGGCAGGCGCCGCAACGGGTGCTTGGTGTATCGGGGAGCACCACGTTGTTGTCGCGCGATTCGCAGGACGCTCTACCTCCTCGAACCTCTCCTTTCAAGCGAGGAGAACTTGGGACACCCCTCCGCCACCCGAGGGTTGTCTACAACAAAATGGTGCACCCTTGGTATCATCGTGAGGAGTTGGTGTCTGCGCCGGGTGTGTAAACGCGAACGCAGCCACATTCCCTAGTGTCTTTTCCGATTTCCCCACAACTACTAGCGTCACCGGGGGTGGGTGGGAGTATACTCAACGATCATGAGCCTTGAAACTGAAACTGCCCGCCGCAGTGTACCAGGCGTTCGCACCATTGATTCGGAGCCGCGGACCGGCCGCCGCCTTAAGGAACTGCTGGATCGGATCACCCACCGAGGGTCTTCTGGCGAGGTAGAGGTCAATGCGGAGGCACCCGAGATCAAGGAGATCATGGACGACGCCGCCGAGATGAATGTCGACGTGGTGCTGACGCCTACCGGCACCAACACCAGCGTTGTCATGGGCCACGGCATCGCCGAGCATCGCCGCTTCGTCGAGATCGGCGTTGCGGCTGGCCTGGGTGCCGCGGCGCTGCTCGGCATCGGCGGCATCATCCTACGCAAGCGCCACCACGAACCCGAAAAGAAGTGACACCAGCAGAGCAAGAGAAAAGGCCCCGGCGGTATTCCGCCGGGGCCTTTTCGTGCCTAGAACCCTTGCGTCTTGGCGCTCTCACCCGCTTCTGGGCCTGCTGTGCCGGTATCCGGCACCACGCCCGCGCTTACCCGTGACGCCATAGGGAGGCGCGGGTGTGGGCTAGCCTACTTGACCGCCTTGATGCGCTCGAAGTGACTGAGGGTGCCCAAGGGGACACCGGACCATATGTACGATTCCACGATCTTCGGGTTGTAGGTGATGTCATCGGGCGCCCAGAACAGTGGGAGCGCGACGTGCTGGCGGTATGCCAGGTCACCCACCTGTCGTAACAACTGCAGCGCCTTGTCCGGATCCACCGTGGATCGCTGGGCTTTGACTGCCTGGTCAAGTTCCAGAGACTCAAAGCCGCCGCGTGGCGATTCCAGGGAATAGTTGTGCACCCGGAAGGCCTGCGTCTCGATGATGTTGCTGGTTTGCCAATTTAGGCGGTTCTTCGATTCGGAGGCAAAGTTGCGACCCTGCGCGTTGAGTATGGCGGAGTCGGTCAAGTCCAGTACGACGTCGACTCCCACCGCACGCCAGAACCCGGCGATAGCCTCGGTCATTTCCACTGCCTCCGGAACCCCTGATTGCGGCGTGGCTCTGATCTTGATTGTCACCGGTTGTGCCGCCGTGTATCCGGCCTCTGCCAGTAAGGCCCGTGCCGCAGCAGGGTCGTAGCCGTACTCCTGCTGGAAGTTCTTGTCCCAATCGGGATTCCAGTAGACGGCACCTGGAATGAGATGAGGGTTATGCACCTCCACCGCCCGGCCGCCGTAGAAGGCATCGTTCAGTGGCTTTCGGTCTATAGCCTTGCTCAGCGCTCGCCGCACTTTGACATTCAAGAGCGGTGTATCACAGTGAGCGTATCCGCAGGGTGTGCCCTGGGCTTGGTACTGGATGTAGTTTTTGTCGAGGACGACGGCTTCGGTGAGCAGGCTGCGCTCTCTGGTCGCCACCTTCGCGGTGGCAATCTTCATGCCCCGGGTCACCGACTGCCCTTGCAGGTCCCGCGACAACTGCGCCATGTGCACCTCGCCAGCGAGCAAGCCTGCCTGGAGAGTGGAGGCCTCTCTGATCCAGCGGAACTCCATCTCGGCGAAGTCTGGCATCGCTCGCCAGTGCTGATAGGGGACTCGCTTCACGATGAAGTTCACGCCCTGGCTGCGTGAGACGAATTCATAGAAACCCGTGCCCACCGGAGGCCGTTGCGTCAGATCAGGGTTGCCTCCCAGTGAGGCCATGTCATCGGCGCTGAAGGGTTCCATAGAGGTGACGTTGCGTGCCGAGAGGATCGGGAGCAACTCCGGGTTGGGCGAATCCGATCGAAGCACGATTTCGTGGTCGTTGACCACCTCGATCTTGACCTTCTCGTACTGGGTTCGATGGGTGTGGGTTGATTCTGCGTGGATGTGCTGGGCGTGGGTAGCAATGATGTCCTTGGCCGTGAGGGTCCCCTTCTCCTGGTGGAAGGGGACGCCCTGCCGTAGTTTGAACCGGACAGAGCTGCCGTCGGGCTCAAAGCGCCATTCGGTGGCCAACTGCGGGATGAGGTCGCCCTTGTCGGGGTCGGCTCCAAGGAGGGACTCGTGGGTGGTGGCAAAGAACCAGGGACTGCGTGGGTCCAGGGCCCGCCAAGGGTTGTTTGATTCTGCAGCCGGGGGGATTAGCGCTATCACCAACCGCTCGACCTTGGGCTTCCCGGTGCCCCCACCGGTCTGGCCTCCCTGCTCGACTGTCCCGGCGCACCCGACGCCGGCCACGGCCGAAAGCACTGTGAGGAGGGCCACCGAGGGCCACCTCGTTCTATTCAAAACGCGAAGCATGCCGTACCTCCGCCTTCGTTGACAATCTGATCGGTACCCCATTAGGTACCACTGCCAGTCTAGACACGCTTCGCCACGGTGTCAAAATTGCCTTCAAGCGGGAACAGCAAAGGCCCCGGCGGAAAACCGCCGGGGCCAATTCGTGTCTAAAACTGTGGCAGCCCGGGGGGGAGTCGAACCCCCGACCTTAGGATTAGAAGTCTGAGGAATGGGCCGTCCGCACTCTTCCGCGACCTTGCGCCACGGGCCGTTTTGTTCCTAGCTCACTTGACAAAAGTGTCCGCACTGCATCGCCCACGGTCGTACCCTTCCGCCCTAATTGCTGTCAGAATTGCTGTCAAATCGTAAGGCACTCCTCATGCCTGAGGCTAGCCCGTGCGAGGCGGTGCGCTCCTGGTATCGCCTCGCACGGGCTGTGGCGCACTGACCGCAAGCTCAACCTCAATAGTCACCATACCGGCTGACACACGGCGACGATTGCCGTCCGATCAGTAGACGTGCGGGCACCTAGACCCTTCCTTGCCGGTCAGTCAAGGTTTGGATGGCTGCCTCCCCAGTGAAGTGTAGGATTGTCTCCCGAATGCACCGGTCAACTGTCTCTAGAAGCGCCGATGAAGCCATTCGCTTGTAGTAGTTCGACTGGTGCTCCGACTCCGCGGCGCGCCCAATGAATAGGCTTGTCCCGTACTCCTGCAGATGCACAGTGGTGGTGATGGTGCCGTCCATTCCGCTCGTGATATCGACGTAGAGGCTGTCGCGGCGCCACCACATGTTTACATACCCGGTATTCACCTGCGCCTTGGGCATCTTACGAGCCTTGAGCACCGCCTCAAGCGTGTCTCGGAACTCCTTCTCCTTGCCTCCAAGACCTTCCACGAGCCAGCCAGCCCAAAACTTGTCTTTGTCGTTCGGAAGCGGCATCTTCCCCCCTTATGGCACTAACAGTACACGGTTATTCCCTCCGTGGGACGAACACGACCCCCGAATGCCGCCCGACTCGCCCGAACACCCTGAGCGGCAGCGTATGCTGGACTGCCTGAAATACTCACACCGATTACCAAGGGATGAGTGCGCTCAATATTGTGCCCCAGGTATTGACGGACCAGGCTGCTGAAGAGCTTCCCATGGCTGGAGGTTCGGTGCAGGTATTTCTCCTCAAGGTGTGACGACGATGGCCACGCAGGCGGTGGTGGCAGCTGGTACCTGCTTCCAGCTGGTGGCGTTCAAGGGGAACCCGGAGCGCCCCACACCACCTGTGCAGCAGTTGGTCGAACGGTGGGGTGCCCTTGCAGTAGTTTATGACGCTTCTGAGGACGAGACCTAGTCATAGGGACTAGTGTGGTTGCCGTCGCCTGACTCCCGGGATGTTGGGTACCAGCCGGACGATGTGGATGACTGTAGGGCTACGGCACTCAACC
>SHYE01000052.1 GCA_009692935.1 Dehalococcoidia bacterium
CGTCAGCGGATCAGCGCCCTCAGCCTCGATGTAATGCAGGGTACGCCCGCCGGGTTTCACTACCCGGAAGATCTCCTCGATGGCGCGCTGCTTTCCTTCAAGCGGCACATGCCCCAACACGTCAGAACTCACCACCAGGTCAAAGCTGCCATCACGCCACGGCAGCTGGGTCAGCTCGCAAGCCGCCACACCGTGGTAGATCGATGCTGCGCCGTGGAGTGACTGGGGTGACATGTCTACGCCGATTGTGCGACCGGCTCTGGCGAAAACAGCCCAGCCTCCGCCGCAACCGAGATCGAGCACGCTTGCCGTGCCGCTTCTGGGAAGCCGTTGCAGGAAGAAGCGTTCCTTTTTTACCAGCCAGTTGCGAATTGTGCCACAGGAACGGTCAGGTTCCGCCCACCGGCCTTCGTAGAACGTCTGACGAGGAGCGTCGAATACGGTCTCGGGGCGGCTGGCGGGGGCGCTGGGCGCAGGCATCGGCCACAGTTTAGCACAGCAGTGCGCGCACTCACCCAGTCCCCGGGCACCGCTCTGGTACAATAACGATACCCCGCTGCCCATTGGGCGGCCGCATAGGCGGTGTGAGTCACAGGTGTTTCCTGATTCCAACCCTGCTCTTCCAAGCCGTATGACCGCCGGCCGCCGGGACTATGCGCTGCGCTTCCAGCGAACCGTCCGGCTCTCGCTGCAACTTGTCGATCTGGTTCTGCTGCTCATTGCGTTCACCGTTGCCTACTATCTACGTTACGCCGCCGGTTTGGGCGGGGATGTCGCCGACGAGAACCAAGTCGCGATCGATACCTACATCCCGCTGATGCTGGGGTCAGCGGTCGGTTTCTTCGTCATCGGCCGGATGAGCCGCCTTTACCACGAAGCGTTACGCCGGCCGGTCTTGGACGAAGTCTGGAGCATCATCCTTTCAGTCAGCTTCACCATTACGCTGTTGTTTGGTGTCGTGTTTCTCTTCCGCGGGCTGGCCTACTCCCGAGGCCTGTTCCTGATGGCGTGGGCCCTTACCATGGGGTTGCTTATCACCGACCGGCTGTTGGGCCGAGCCTTGCTGGCGATTCTGCGGCAGCGCGGTATCGGCGTGGAGCGCGTACTGGTGGTGGGTGGCGGCCGGCTCGCTCAAACGGTGATGCACGTGCTCACCACGGAACCTGGTCTCAGCTGGCGCCTGGTGGGGTTCTTGCAGACTGACGGCGTCGGCGACGCCGGCCGCTTCAAGTGCCTGGGCGCCACCGGCGAGTTGGACACGGCCGTCCAGTTGAATCAGATCGACCAGGTGCTGGTCGCGTTGTCTCGGGAAGAGCACAACATGGTGTCATCTATCACGGAACGTTGCGCGGACATCGGGGTTGATTACAAGATCGTGCCGGACTTGTTAGAGATGAGTTTGAGCATGAGCCCCGTCGATGTGACGCAACTGAGAGGGATCCCGCTGATCGGGCCGCGCCTCAACATGATTGGCGGCGGCAACCTGCTGCTCAAGCGCGCGCTCGATATCGCTGGGGCCGGCACTGCGCTCCTGATTTTTGGTATTCCGTGGCTGATTATCTGTGTACTCATAAAGTTTGATTCCAAGGGCCCGGTGTTCTTTGTACAGACTCGGGTGGGAAAGAACCATCAGACCTTCCCCGCCCGCAAGTTTCGTTCCATGTATGTGGACGCTGAGCAACGCTTGGCCGACCTACAGCAGCACAACGAAGCCACTGGACCGCTGTTCAAGATGCGGAACGACCCTCGGGTCACTCGCGTGGGACGGTGGTTGCGCCGCACCAGTCTGGACGAGTTGCCGCAGCTGCTCAACGTGCTCTCCGGCGACATGAGCCTGGTGGGCCCGCGGCCGCCAATACCTGCCGAGGTGGACAAGTACGAGAACTGGCATCTGAAGCGCCTGTCGGTAGCGCCAGGCATCACCGGGTTGTGGCAGGTCAGTGGCCGAAGCGAGGTGCCCTTCGACGAAATGGTCCTGCTTGACATCTACTATATTGAGAACTGGACCCTGGGGCTCGATATCCAGATATTGCTGCGCACTATTATCGCCGTCATCTCCGGACGCGGCGCCTACTGACCTCCAGACAGCTTTGAGTACACCCCGGCTCGTCGTTTTCTCCGGTCTCCCCGGCACCGGGAAATCCACGTTGGCGCGGGTAGCCGGCGGGGTGCTGCAGTGCCCCGTGTTCGGCAAAGACGACGTGCATGCCACACTGCTGCGCTCGGGCCTGAGCTACGAACGGGCGGGGTGGATGGCCCATCACCTTATTACGATGCTGGCGCAGAACCAACTGCAAGCGGGGCAATCCGCCATCCTCGACTCGGTGACTGCCCATCAGAAGATGCGAGATGATTGGGCACACCTGGCTGAGCGGGAAGGTGCAGTGTTTCGTGGCGTTGAGTGCGTTTGCAGCGACCCCGACCTCCACAGAGCCCGCCTGACAGGCCGCGGCGAGACCATTCCCGGTTGGCGCGCTATTCAGTGGGAGGATGTGGCCGAAGTTGCGAGCCGCTATGAACCTTGGGCCGGCGAGCACCTGGTACTGGACGGCGCCCAGCCGCTGGAGCTGGCCCGTAAAGCCCTGCGAGCGTATCTCAGGAATGGTAGCATCGGACCACCGGCGCAAGCGCTTCCCAGCCAGTAGCCCGGCGCATACTACGTTGCTGTAGGTACCGCAGCCGGCCGCGACCGCCAGGTGCAGCCGAAGCGGATGGTGCGGAAGCGCCCCGTTCCTGCCGGGGCTTGAGGGTGTTCTCATTGCTAACAAGTAGGTTCGCTGGCGACTGTCGCACCTCCTGGCCTGCTCACCCTGAGGCCCTCGAAGGGGGCGAACGGAGAACCAGCTAACCGGAACGCGGCAGCCCGCTCGTGCTTCGAGGGCCTCAGCATGAGCGGAACGTGACGTCGTCTATCTTCATGCTCGGTGGTGCCACTGGCGAGGGGCCCGTCTGATTCCGAGAAGTGAATGCAGGCGAGCGGGAAAGACGCGCCTCCCCGGAGGCTGACCAAGCCAGGACCTCTGGGGCCATCAGGCATCGTCCTGCCGGGCGTACGACAACGTGTTGCTCCCATGGGCACGCCTTGATTTGACCGCGTCGCCGCTTGAGAGTAGTGTCAGGGTATGACCTCGTGGCCACCCGTGGGCCTGGGTCTGCCTTCACGCAGCACAATGCTGCGAACCGGCTTTATCGACCGGTACCACGTGGACGGTAGTCCAGGAGACCAACGTGTGGAATCCCTTCGCAAAGGGCACCGCGGACATTATCACCGCTAACTTGCGTCAGCACCTCGTGACGCGCGGCATGGCGGGGCCGGTGGCTGACCGCATACGTGTCGCCCGCCGCCAAGGTCAGTATGCCGGCCGCAGCGTCACCTTCTTCCGCGTGTATGACCCAGATGTCGCGGCCCCGGATAGAGGCGATGTGCTGCGCTTCGATGAATTGAAGCAAGCGGACGTGGTGGAGGCCGGCTGGACCGAGACCGACGGCGCCATCAAGTTCTACGGCCACGAACTGAAGGGGTACGGGACCAAGCCGGCCTAATCCTAATGTTGCATGCAGGCTAGCGGTGAGAGTCGCCCTGCTCGGGGCGCTCTCGCCGCCGCAGCCACCTGACCAGCCAGCGGCGCCACGGCATGAACCCCAAGAACGTCACGCCGATCAGCCCGCCGAGGGTGGTGCCCTGCATGTCGCCGCCCACCTCACGGCCGATGACCGCCCCGCCAAACAACCCGACCATCACGAAGACTGCCCAGAGTGTCTGAGATAGCAGACAACCCTCGAATGAGGTGAAGGGGTTCGGACGTTGGGGCGGTGTCATGTGAGAGCCTGTCCTGCCGGGCGCCAGTCGCGCAGACGGAGTTGCAGCGTTCCGCCCCCGTGGTAACGGTCGAGAGCAATGGTGTAGGCAAGGTCAACCTGCCCGAGAACGGTGTCGATACGCTTGCCCATGCCGAAACCCATGGCGCGCCAGATCGCCCCACCCTCTTTCACCCGCAACTCCAAGTGATCGCCCCCTGCGCCCAGCGTGCGCTTTTGTGCCACCACGGCATTACGGGTCACAAACACCGGCTCCCGGTTGCCCTGTCCGTAGGGCTCAAGGCGGGCCAGCTCGCCCATGAGTGGGCCTGGAAACGCCCGCAACGTGGTCTCGGCGTCAATCCGCAGGATAGGGTCGGGACGTGCCCCGCTGAGTTCCCGCTCCACGGCGTTCGCCAACCGCTGGCGCAGTTCCGGCAACCGGCGGGTCTCGATGGTGAACCCGGCCGCTGCGGGGTGGCCGCCATAGCGCACGAAGAGATCGCTGCAGTGCTGCAGCGCCGCCACAATCGAAACCTCGGGAATGCTGCGGCAGCTCCCGCGGCTGAACTCCTCGCCCTGCTCCACTACCACGGCTGGGCGATACCGTTCCTCGGCGAGCTTGCTGGCCACGAGGCCGATCACGCCCGCGGGGTAGGGACCCGCCACCAGTACCACGGGGCCATCATCCGTCCCGATTGCCGCTCGGGCGTGCTCGATGGCGTCGCGGGTGACCCGCTTACGCTCGGTGTTTGTGGCTTCCAACATATCGGCTAGGTGAGACGCTTCGGTGCCGTCGTCGCTGCATAAGAGCTGATAGCTGTGAATCGCATGGTCGAGCCGGCCCATAGCGTTGAGCCGGGGCGCGATCATGAAGCCGAGGTCACCGGCGTCGATTGCTCCGGGCTGCAGGCCGGCGGCACGAGACAACGCCTGCAGGCCAAGCCGCCCACCGCGATTGATGGCAGCAAGCCCCTGTTGCACGATCCAGCGGTTCTCGTGGGTCAGCGGCGCCAAGTCGCCAACAGTGCCGATCGCCGCTAGGTCGAGGTAATCCTCCACCTCTTCTGGCGGCCGGCCTGCGGCGATGTGCATCGCCTGCAGCAGCTTGAAGCCCACACCGACGCCAGCGAGGCCGGGAAAGGGGTAGCGCGACTCGGGCCGGTAGGGGTTCACCAGTGCAATCGTCTTGGGGAGTTCAGGTGGGATTGCATGATGGTCCAGCACAATGGTGTCGAGCCCCAGGAACTCGGCGTGGGCCATCTCCGCCACGGCACTGGTGCCGGTGTCCACCGAAACCACCACCTTGGCATCCTCGGCCCGGAACCGGTCCAACGCGCCGGTGTTGACGCCGTAACCCTCGGTTTCGCGGTGGGGTATGTAGGGTGACACCACGGCACCGAGCCGCCGCAGTCCCTGCACCAACAGTGCGGTGCCGGTGATCCCATCGGCGTCGAAATCGCCGTAGATCACCACCGGCTCCTGGTGAGCGATCGCGTGCTGCAGCCGGTCGACCGCGGCGCCCATGTCGGGCAGCTGAAACGGGTCGTAGGTCGGCCCCTCGCCGTAGGTGAGAAAGCTGAGGGCCTGCACGCGGTCGGTAAGGCCGCGATTCACCAGAATCTGAGCGATCAGCGGGTGAAAGTCGCCAAGCGCTGCGCGCGCCTCGGCGGTGATGACGGGTGCGAGCTGCCAGCGATAGGGGGGCATGCTAGGGCGCCTGCTCGTGTCGTGCTGCCTGCCCGTGAGCGAACGCGAGTATTCGGTCTGGTCCTGACGAGTACCCACGCTGAGTTTCTACGGTTAGTGTTGGCACGCCGAGTTCCCGGGGCTTGGCTTGCGGCCAGCTTGCTGCTATAGCGCTCCCCTCGATATCCATTAGTCTCTGAGAGTCGAAATGCGTTCCTGACCTGCAACCACGTTCGTCGGCAAGTCGCGCCCTGATGGTGTCTTTCGACGGAACCTTCCACCCGAGCTGCTTATGGTGCAGCCGCGCCGAGGTTGCCTTATTGCTGCCCGGCGGGCCGCATACGACTAGGAGGGTTGGGGGCATGACTTCAGCCAAGGTTCGGCAGTTCCGTGATGTAAGGCAGGTGTGGTGAGTCCTGAGGGTGGGCGGCGCCAAGCCACAGCCAGCGATAGGTTCTCAAGCGGTGTTCTCGCGCCGGAGTCTTGCCATGTCGAGGCTATAGAACGCCTGTAGGTTCATCCACAGTCGGGCGGGAACCCCCAGCACCCGCTCCAAGTCGAGGGCCGTGGTAGGGGAGATGGCCCTTCTGCAGCGCACTATTTCGACGATGGCTCTTGCTGGACGCCCCATCTGCAACGCTAGCTCTCGGGGCGAGAGGCCGCGGGCTTCCAGCTCCTCACCCAGGATCTCCCCCGGATGTACGGGCGCATCGACCGGGCCGCTCTCGAATACCTCAGTCGCCATAGTGGTTGCTCACTTCCTCGACCACGATGGAATCATCAGACCGGCTGACAACCAGGCGGCAGTGTGGGCCGAGGTCAATCGCAAAGAAACCGGCCCGATCACCATGCAGCGGATGCAGCCGCAACGCCCGCAGTGTGGACAAGTCCTCGAACATTCTGGCGTCCATCATCGCCTGTACGCGTCTCCGATACAACCGGGCGGTTACAGTGCCCCACGTCCGAGTGGCAAGGGACACCTCCTCGTTGCATCGTCGCAGTTGGTTGCTGCGATAAACAACGTTCATCTACGTTGCGCCCGGCGACGAGTTGAACCTACCCAATGTGGAGACTTTCGTGAGCCCATAACCGAGCCAAAAGGCCGGTGTTCCTACTCCCGGTACTTGCGGAAGGCCAGGCACGAATTGTGACCGCCGAAGCCGAGCGAATTGCTCAGCGCAACGTCGACAGTCACCTTGCGGGATTGGTTCGGCACGTAGTCCAAGTCGCACTCCGGATCTGGCGTGCTGTAGTTGATGGTGGGGGGCACCATGCCGTCGCGTATCGCCAGCGCGCACACCGCAGCTTCAATGGCGCCGGCGCCGGCGATCATGTGGCCCACCATACTCTTGGTGGAACTAATCGGCGTAGTGGCGGCGTGCTGGCCGAGCACAGTCTTAATGACCAGCGTCTCAGTCTTGTCGTTGAGCCTGGTGGAGGTGCCGTGGGCGTTGATGTAGCTGACGTCAGCGGGTGCGATGCCGCCTTTTTCCATGGCGCGGCGCATGGCCCGCGCGCCACCGGACCCATCTTCCAGGGGCGCTGTCATGTGGTGAGCGTCGGCGGTGGCGCCGTAGCCGACCATCTCGGCGATGATGGTCGCCCCGCGCGCTTTGGCTGCCTCCAGTTCCTCCAGAAACAGGATGGCGGCGCCCTCGCTCATCACGAAACCGTTGCGTTCGCTGTCGAAGGGGCGTGAGGCGCCCTGCGGGTCGTCGTTGCGGGTCGAGAGCGCACGAGCGGCGTTAAACCCCGCGATGCTGATGGGCGAAACGGCGGCTTCGGTACCGCCAGCCAGCATTGCGGTCGCATCGCCGCGGCGGATGATCTCGAAGGCCTCACCCAGGGCATCGGCTCCGCTGGAGCACGCCGAGACGATCGCGAACATTGGGCCTTGGGCGCCGGTGAGAATCGACACGATGCCCCCCGCGGCGTTAACAATCATCGCGGGCACGATGAAGGGGCTCACTCTGCCGGGGCCCTTGTCGCGCAGCACGTGAATCTGCTCCTCAAGCGTCAGAATGCCGCCAATGCCGGAGCCGATCATGACACCCACGTCTGCCGCGTTGCTTGCGTCGATAGTGAAGTGAGCCTGGGCCAGCGCCTCTCGGGCCGCGGCGATGGCGAAGTGCGAAAAGCGGTCGGTCCGGCGGGCCTCTTTTCGGTCCATGTAGTTCGTCGGGTCGAAGCCCTTCACCTCGCCGGCAATCGTGGTGTCGAATCCGGTGGTGTCGAACGCTGTAATTGGGGCGATCCCCGACTTACCGGCGAGCATCGCGGCCCAGGTGTCAGCGGTGTCGAGCGCCAGTGGATTTACGGTGCCGATACCGGTAATAACGACGCGATGTGGCATGGATGCCGGCCTCCTTGAGGGTGCAGTTAGATAAACCGCTGGCCCCGAGGATCGGGGCCAGCCTGTGAGTTTCCGTTGCGTGGGCTAAGCGCCGACCATTGCCTCGGGGCGCACGATTTTCTGCGGCACGGCGCCCTGCCCCTGGCGGGCGCGGCGCTCGATCATCTGGAAGATGCGCTGGTAGAGCCGGTCAACCGGGCGCAGGCGATCGGTGTACTTCCGGTACAGTTCTTCAGACTCCTGCATAGTCCACCGCTTGTCGTAGTGCACCAAGCGCTTGCCGTTGTACATGTGGTAGGGCCGGATCTTGCCGGGGGGCAGCAGCGAACCGTCTTCGTCGAGCGGCTTCAGCAGATCCCAGTTGATGGTGGCTGGCAGCGGTGTGAGTAGGTTCGCCGTCTGATAGCGGCTTACCTCAAGCGCCCAATCCGCCATGGCGAGGATCTTCTCCTCGGTGTCGAAGGGCAAACCGATAATGGTCATGGCCACGTTGGTGAAGCCCATGGCCTGCAAGGTGCGCAGGTTGCGGTCGACGTCATTCGGGTCCTGCCGCTTCTTGACCGCGTTGAGGTTCTCGGCGTTGTTCGACTCCACACCTAAGTAGAGCATCTCCATGCCGATATCGCGCAGGGTCTCAGCAAGCTCAGGCGAATCGCCTAACTCGGTGCGGGTCTGGCAGACCATCCACATACCGTCGGTCCGGCCCTTCCAAGACCGCGCCCGTTCAAGCCGTTCCTGGTGGAACTTGGTGGCACGGGAAGGGGGCGGATGCAGGTCGTCGGTGACAAACACGGCGAACCGGCCATCGTAGGGTGACCGCATGATGAGGCCTTCGTCGGCAAGCTGCTGGAGCTGCTCCAAGCGCTTCCATTCGACCTCGCGGCCCACCATCCGGTAACCCAAGAACTGCTTGATGACCTCACAGTAGCTGCAGTTTTCCGTGCAGCCGCGCACCGTCTCCAGCACGCCTGCCGCCCAGGGCGAGGCAGGGGAGAGGCCAACCACTGCCCGGTAATCCGGGAGTTCTACGAAGTCCGAGGGTATGGTGCGACGCTTCGGGGTGAGCGTACTGCCCGCGCCGTCTTGGTAGGCGATGCCACCGATCTTGTTGAGTTCGGCGTTTACCCGGTCGGCCGGGAAGTGCAGCAGGATGTCGGCGAGCGGCCCAATAACGTCCTCGCCCTCGTGCTGCACGATGACGTCGAACGCGCCGTGCTCGAAGGCCTCGTCGTACAGGAAGCCCATATGCGGGCCACCGCCCATGATCTTCAAGTTGGGATGCGCTTTGCGTGCGGCTAGCGTCAGCGCGTACGCCCGCGGGATCTCGTTGATGAGCCCGCTCATGCAGAGGATGTCGACGCCATCCAGGTCCTTGTCAGGATCCAGCTCGCCGACCTTGTCCTCGAACCAGATACGGGTGTCGTACGTCCAGTTGACGATGCGCTCGCCGCTTTGGTTACCCCGCTCCACGTATTGTTTCAGCGCTGCGGAAAGAAAGGTCATCCCCTGACGGGGTATGGCCACGTACTCGAAGTTTCCGCCGGTGGACTTGGGTTGCACGAAGACGACATGCTTCGTCATGCTCTTACCTTAACCTCTCAGGCCTTACGGTCTAAAAGTATACATACTCAGGAAAACACCGACACACGCTAGAGGTTACGTGCACCCGTCGATTATAGCAAGGTGAGGCATTCACGGGACAAGCTAAAACGTGAGGGCCCTCCCCAAAACAGGAGTACGGCATGACGTTGTTGAGCACACGGGATACGATAAAGACGGGCCAGCCTAAGGGGCCCTCCAAGGAGTACGCCGTACCCATGTATGACCTTGCTGTCATCGGCACCGGACCCGCGGGACATCGAGCGGCAATACAGGCTGCCAAGCTGCGGAAACGCGTTGTCGCTATCGATGCTCGTGCGCCCGTAGGAGGCGTGTGTGTCCACACCGGCACAATTCCCAGCAAAACGCTGAGGGAGGCTGTGCTCTTTCTCACTGGCTTCCGGCAGCGTGGCATCTACGGCCTTAGCTACCAAGTGAAACCACACATCACCGTCGCCGACCTGTTGTTCCGATGTGATCAGGTGGTGAACAACGAGGTTGACGTGTTGATGGCGCAGTTCGCCCGAAATGGCGTCGATCTGCGACACGGCGAGGCCTCGTTCATTGACCCAACCCATCTGAGCGTGCGCCTGCCCAATGGCGACGAAGAGGTGCTGGAAGCCGCGAACATCGTGATAGCGTCGGGGACCAAGCCGGCTCATACCCCGCGCGTCCCCATCAACGGCACGACTATCATCGACGCTGATGGGGTTTACAACCTGCACGACATTCCCCGCACCCTGACGGTGGCGGGCGCCGGCATCATCGGCGTTGAGTACGCCTGCATCTTTGCGGCGCTGGGCAGCAAGGTAACCGTGGTGGACAAGCGCTCCACCGTCCTGGAGTTTCTAGACCACGAGATTCTGGAAGCATTGATGTACCACATGCGGGAGGAGGGCGTGACTTTCCGTTTTGGCGAAGAGGTTACCGATGTGGCCGAGGTTGAGGGCCGCGTGGTGGTGCATACGAAGAGCAACAAGACCATCACCTCCGACTGCTTCCTCTATACGGTGGGACGCATGGGCAACACCGAGGGGCTGCAACTCGCCAATGCTGGCATCAGCGTCGATGAGCGGGGACGGATACCGGTGGACGGAAGTTTCCAGACGTGCGTGCCGCATGTTTACGCTTGCGGCGACGTTATTGGCTTTCCTGCGCTCGCCTCGTCTTCCATGGAGCAGGGGCGATTGGCGGCGGCCTACGCGTTCGGCATGCGCTCGGGGCACATGTCGCCCTGGGTGCCGTACGGCGTATACACGATCCCCGAGATCTCCATGGTTGGAGCCTCTGAGGAAGAGCTAACCGCGGCTGCCGTGCCGTATGAGTCTGGGATCGCCCGGTACAAAGAGATCGCCCGCGGCCAGATCATCGGCGACCGCAATGGCCTGCTGAAACTGCTGGTACACCCCGAGACTCGCAAGCTGCTGGGCGTGCACATCATCGGCGAGGGCGCTACCGAACTGATTCACATTGGCCAGGCCGTATTGGCCCTGGATGGCACGCTGGACTACCTGGTGGACAACGTGTTCAACTATCCTACGCTGGCCGAGTGCTATAAAGTAGCAGCGTTGGATGCGTACAACAAGCTGGGCGCCGCCAAGGTGCCGCTTGTAGTCTAGCCAGGAGTCAACGGATGGTTGTCGATCGCTACAAGGGCTACTCCATTTCCCGGGTGCGGGAGCCGCAGTACAAGGTGATGGAGTCGCGTGAGGCCTATCAGGTGTTCGACGAGCGTACCGGCGCACTGGCGTTCACCTTTACGGGGTTCTATAACCCCAAGGGTATTCTGAAGTCCGGCGACAAAGAGGGCGCGATTCGCCGCCTGATGCAGCCGGTGTTCGATGAGATGCGCACCAAGATCGACCGTGGTGACCTGACCGACGGCTTTCTGCACGCCGAGGCAGCGGCCCACGAAGCGGCTGCGGCGGTCGTATCGGGGGGCTTGTAGCCATGCGAATCGGCGCACACGTCTCCTCGGCCGGGGGCCTGGACAAAGCGATTGACCGCGCGGTGGAGTTGGAGGTCGAGTGCCTGCAACTGTTCGCCTCACCGCCGCAAGGGTGGGCCATGAAGCCGCCTGCGCCCGAGGTGGTGGCCGCGTTCCGCGAGAAAGCGGCTGCCGCGGGCCTGCAGGACCAGAGCTTCTTCCACGGCGTATACCTGGTGAACCTGGCTACCGAGAATCCGGAGAACCTGCACAAGGGTGTCGCCTCGCTCAGCTTCTATCTGGACCGGTGTCACGAGACCGGGGTGAAGGGCGTCATCTTTCACGTGGGAAGTCACAAGGGTGCCGGCTTCGACGCGGTGCTGCCACAGATCGCCGGCGCCATGAAAGAGGTGTTGGCCCGCTCCGACGGCGACTCCTGGCTGATTATTGAGAACAACGCTGGGCAAGGCGCTCAGATTGCCGGCAACTTCACAGAGATCGGCCGCATCATGGACGCGGTGGGGAGTCCACGGGTGAAGGTGTGTCTGGACACCTGCCACAGTCTGTCCGCGGGGTATGACCTGCGCAATGAGGCTGGGGTGGCGGCCGCGATGGACGAGTTCCGGCGTGAGGTCGGGTGGCAGCACCTAGTGGCGGTGCACGCCAACGACTCGAAGACGCCGTTGGGTTCGGGCGTGGACCGGCACGAGAACATCGGCGAGGGGCACCTGGGGCTGGCGGGCTTCCTGGCGATCATGAAGCACCCCGCGTTCCAGGCTGTGCCGTTCATGCTAGAGGTGCCGGGCATGGAGGGCAAGGGCCCCGATGCCGAGAACATGCGTCGGCTGCGGGAGTTGCGGACGGCCGCGCTAGGGTAAGGTGCACCGCAGCCGGTTTCGTAGGGGCGGATCAACGTGTCCGCCCTTTGCCGTTGGGAGAGCACCACGGAGACGGGTTCGGTTACCCGCGCTGGGTGTTCGGCGGGTGGCGGGCTCATGCGTCATGAATGCCGCCCGTACCGGCGATCGGTGGTAGGGGCGGACCCACGTGTCCGCCCTCTGCCGTTGGGCGATGACCACGGAGACGGGTTCGGTTACCCGCGCTGGGTGTCCGGCGTTCGGCGGGG
>SHYE01000053.1 GCA_009692935.1 Dehalococcoidia bacterium
CGGTGGTGGCATCAGCGGGGCTGAGCATCAACCGCCGATGGACTGCGGGTCAGCGTCGGTAAATGAGCGGCAGGTAGCGGGTGGTGGAGGGCCAAGCCACCCCGGTGGGAGCGGCCCCAGGCGTGGAGGTAGCGGTCGGACTGGTTGGCGGGCGAGTCGCCGTCGACGTCCGCACTGCCGTGGGCGTACGCGACGGCGTCAGCGTTCCGGTCGGCGTCACAGTGGCGGCCCCCCCAGGCGTCCTGGTAGCGGTGGGGGTAACGGTTGGGTTGGTGGGTGGCACCGAAGCTAGCGCCCCGAGTTGCACGCGCCCGGCCCCCCACACGTTACTACGCCGCTCTGGACCCAACGGGAGCGCGTTCTGTTGGAGAAAATACAGAAGGTCGGGCCCCTTCATCCAGGGGTAAGCCGAGAGCAGCACGGCAGCCAGACCGGCGGTGTGCGGCGCGGCGGCGCTGGTACCGGGGAATCCCTGGAAGCCGAAGCTCTCGGTGCTCACGGTGTCGGGGGCTACCAAGTCCGGCTTCATCCGCCCGTCGCCGCTCGGCCCACGCGAGCTGTAGGCCTGCACTTGGTCGAAGCCGGTGGTGGCGCCCACAGCGACAGCCCCCCGTGCAGTGGAGGGCGAGACCGCGCTGCCTTCGGGCACACCGCCCTTCAAGTCCTGAGCCAAGCTGTAGAGGTGGAACCGCACCGGCCGGCTCGCCTGCTGCCGGCGGATCGCCACGTAGTACGTGCCGCGCGGCGGCCCGAAGGCCGACATCACCTCCCCCGGGGGCTGCTTCCCGGTCTGCGCGCTGTCCGAATACGCCATGAGTTGCAGGCTACCATCGATACTCCGCCAGAAGAGATAGATCGCGAAGTCTTGGTTGGAGACCGGCCAGTCATCCCACACGAGCAGGAACAGCGCTTGTTCGTCGGCGCCGATCTCCAGCGGGAAAAGCCGCTGGCCGGGCGCGAACCCGTGCCAGCCCTCACCGTCATCATGAAAGGTGCCCGACCAGTGGCCAGCGCCGTAATTGCCCGCTGCATTCAGCCAGAGCACGCCGGCAGCGTACGCCCGGTCGACGACGCGGTCCAAGGGCGCAGTCCCGTCATTCGGCGCCGCCGGAGCGCCCATTGAGAACGAGATGACCTGGACATTTTCATTTATCAGCCAAGTGACAGCATCCGCCAGCTCTACCTCGGTGCCAATGGTCACCAGGTAGAGTTGGGCGTCAGGTGCGATGTCGTATATCAGCTCTGCGCACGCGGTACCGTGCCGGGTTCGCCGGTCGACGTCCTCCAGACCCGACACAAACGACCGTGTGATGACGTTTTTGGGCAACTCCCCGGAGGCGATTCGGGCCTTATAACCGAAAAACCCTTGGTCAATAATGGCCACCCGGGCACCCTGTCCACGGAAACCGGCGTCCTGCCAGGGCCCGACGCCCACTCGGCCAATCGCCTCGGTGGTGATGCCTTGCCCGACAAGCTGCATTGGCCGCCGGACGAACTTGACGGCGGAAATCTGCGTGAGCAGCAGCAGGCGGTCGACCGTAGCCCGAACCTGCACCCAGCCCTCGTATGCCCCCTGCACCTCAAGCCCGAGGTCGCTCACGGCGCGCCGCACGTCGTCGGCGTCGCTTGGGTCGATCTCCACAATAACGGTCAAGCCATCGTTCAGCAGCGGGATACCCAGGTGCATCGCCAGCCGCTGCAAATCGGCCCCGGACCGCGCGTCCGCCACCAACTGGCTTAGCCCTGACTCAAGCTTCGGGTCGATGGTCCCCACAGGCGGGAGGAATCCGCTCAGGTCGTCAGCAACGGCGTCCAAGGGTTGCAGCGGCGTTACCGCGGCCAAAGCGCCTGCGCCCGCCAGACGATCCCACGGGACGCCGGCGTCGGTCACGAGATCACTCTCTAGCTGCAGGTTGTCGCCGGGTTCGGCGCTGAGTGGGGCAAACGCCGCCACCGCCAATAGGCCAGCAATCGCAGCGGTTCCGAGGAGGGTAGAGCCGAGATGGGGCAAAGGCTAGCGGCTCTCTTCGAGAGTGACGGTGATAGACCGCTCGTCGCGCCCGCGGAACACTCTGAGGTTGATAGCATCGCCCGGCTTTCGAGTCGCCAGGTAACGTAGCAGGTCTCGCATGGTCTTCACCTCCCGGCCGTCAACTCGAGCGATCACATCCGACGCTCTGAGACCCGCCCGGTCGGCCGGACTCCCATTCTGAATATTGACGATAATCGCACCCTCGGTCTGTGGCAAGCCCAATCGCCCGGCTGCCGTCGGCGTGAGCGTCGCGACATTAATGCCCATGACCCCACGCACCACTCGCCCCTTGTCAATAAGCTCCTCAAGTATTGCACGAGCTCCATTGATGCTGATGGCAAAACCAATACCCTGGCCGCGTGTATCGATGGCGGTGTTGATGCCGACGACTCGCCCCCCGAGGTCGACCAAGGGCCCGCCGCTGTTGCCGGGGTTGATCGCAGCGTCGGTCTGCAGCAGGTCCTCCAAGACCACGCCGTTGCCCTCCTGGATCGACCGCCCGACGGCGCCCAGAACTCCAGCTGTCACGGTGGGTCCGCCCTCCAACCCGAGCGCGTTGCCGATAGCGACCACCCAATCGCCTACCCGCAACTGGTCGGAGTCTCCAATGCGCGCTACCGGCAGGTTCGGGACCGCCTCGATCTTCAAGACCGCCAAATCGGTACGGGGGTCCCGCCCCACCACCTTCACGTCGTCGAACGCCCGGCCGTTGGGCAGCGTCACCCGGATGTTGCGTGCATCCCGAATAACGTGATCATTGGTGGCAATGTAGCCGCGGGCGTCGAAGATGAAGCCGGAGCCAGAGCCGTCCTCTTGGTCGGGCGCGAGGAAGCCGCGCATGCTGGTGCTGCGCGTCGTGATGGAGACGACCACCGGCCGGACCTCCGCAGCAATCTGCGAGACGCTGGGGAGGCCCGCAAAGCCTTGCCGGTCACCAGCCGCCGGTGACGCCATTGGCGCTGGGATGGCGGCCGCTGGGGTTGCTGCAGCCCTGGGCTGCCCGTCTGTGGGCATGCGCGCGACCAAGGCACAACCAGCGCTCAGCAGAGCGGCGATCAGGAACGCTGCCGTGGAAAACGCCCGTTGGTACGCTGGTCGAACGCGGCGGATCTGGGCGTGCTGAGTCATGGGGCGACAACCATTGCATGCGCTTCGCCATACCAGACCGCGGTATGGCTCGAAGGTGGAGGTACTCTCATCCTACCGAGGCGTTAGCTCCGCGTCAAAACTACGGGGCCACCCCGCCACCGCCGCCCTCGGCTCCGGCGTCAGCCAGGCCAAGGCGCTCTTGCACCTCACGGGGGAACGTACGAATCCGCTCCATCGAGAACGTGCGCAATCGCTCGTCAGGCAGGTAGCGCAGCAGGATGTCGTTGCTGAAGGAGAGTACCCGCTCGTTGGTGAGGTCCTTGATCACCTCGGGCACCAGTGTGAGCAATTCAGCGTTCTCCAGCAGGGTCAGTCGCGAGAGCGGCAGCGTACGTAACCGCTCCGGCAGCACCAGCACCAACTGACTATTGGGGAGCTCAACCAGGCGCTCGTTGGGCAGAGTGTTCAGCGGCGAGACGATCACCGGAATGTCCAGCGTCACGTTTCCTTGGGGTTCAAACCAGGTTACCCGCTCCTGCAGCATGTCGAAGCGGAGCACGTAGCGGCCGATGGCTTCCGGTGTCCGCACGGTGGTCTTGACCGCTACGCTTTGTCCGTAGGCGGCAGCCTTGGGCAGGTCGGTGTGAATCTCCAGATTCGGCTCATCAAGGTACTCGGTACCGTCCGGCTTCAACCAGCGGTAGCCGACACGCACCGGGTCCTTGGCTCCCGGCACCCATTCCCGGGAACCACTGTTTGCTACCACCACATCAATGATGGTCACAATCCCGGGGTTCAGCACCTTCGGCACCTTCGCATCCTTCCACGCCGTGCCGTACTCGGGAGTCGCATCAAAGGCTCGGGTGCGCACTGCCGGCAGCATGCCCTGCACCCGAGCACCGGGGCATGAGGTGTTGACGCCGTCCCGGTGCCCCATGACGTTGGGCAGGTCCTTGTCGATGAAAAACCCCTTGCCGCGCGGATCAATGCCGAACTCGACCGACTTTGAGATGACGAAGGCATCGAGGGCGGCAACCGCTTGCGATGAGGCTTCGCTGTCCTGGAAGCTGCCGATGAGCGCGATCCCGATGCTGCCCTTGTTGTACTTCAGCGCATGGGCGCCAATAACGTTCCGGCCGCCAAAGCGTCCCTCGTACACCCGCCCCTGGGAATCAATCAGGTAGTTGTAGCCGATGTCCCCCCAACCTTGGGACACCGTGTGGTACTGGTAAATAGCACGCACGACGGCCGCCGGATCCTGGTGATCGGACGTCGTCGCCGTGTGATGGACGATGATCTTTCTGACCGGATCGTAGCTGGGTGGCCACACTATATCGCCTTTGCTGTAGCGCAGGTTCTCGTTGGCGCCCCAACCTTTGCGGCCCACCAAGTTCGGCTTGCTGATGATGCTCATCAGCCGGGTCGCCAGGGTGCCAGCAGGCTGCTGCGCCGCCTGGTCGGCGTTGGGGCCATCACGCGAATCAATAAACAAGGCTGTCAGCCGGTCGAGTTGCCCGCTCCACCCATCGGGAGCGTCCTCCACCGCCACTTGATACTGGTAGAATCGGCCGGAACTGAACACCAAGTCTGTGGTTCGGCCCTCGGAACCCTGTAGCGCATCGAGTTCCTCGGCGCGCACCCAGGGGCCGAATGCCGTCCCATCCGGGTTGGTTCGCACACTTATCAGCAGGCGGGCGCCGGCAGGCACGGCGCCATCCCACGCGAAACCCAGGGCGTTAAACCACCCTGGGGCAGCAGTGACGGGAGAAACGTAGGCAGCGGCGGCTGCGCCTTGCGCCGGGGTAGCACCGGCATCGCACGCAGGTCCAACGTCAGCCACGCTCGACGCGAGGCGATTCGGGTGCTCGGCCGGAGCCAGCGGAAGCGCCAGATGCTGCTGGGTGTATGCGCGCGTCTCGCCATGGGTCACCGAAGCGGATGCCGGTAACTCGACGAACAGCGCGGTCCCAACTGCCGCGCCTACGGCGACAGCAATCGCAAACCCGCGGAACAAGCTGGTGGGAAGGTGAAAGATCATTGCCGATAGTGAGAGAAGGCCATCATAGAATGCTGGTGGTGGGCATCTGACAGAACGCAGGTATTTGTAGTTATGTTACATGAATCGTGCTTGTCCCATTATCCCTACTTGGATAGGAAACTCGTACATGGCTCTCTACCTGGACGCGATGCTAGACTCCAGATACACAACTGCGACCCCTGCGGCGGGTCTGCGGCAAACACCTTAGGCCGCAACGGGAAGGACCAAAGCGCATGGCCGAATTCACAGAACGTGTAGAACTGCTTCGGCGGGTACGGCTGTTCAACGGCCTGACCCCCGAAGACCTCATTGCGATCGACACCCTGCTACAAGAGCGCCGGTTCAAAAAAGGAACGGTCGTCTTCGAACAGAGCGATGACGGCGATGCCCTCTACATCATTGAGAGTGGTCGCGCAAAAGCCGCCATCCAAGATGAGCAGGACAAAGAGAAGATCCTCGGGGTGTTTGACGAGGGTGACTATTTTGGCGAGATGGCCCTGCTGTCCGACCAGCCACGGTCCGCCACCATGACGGTGGTGGGTGACGCCGAGCTGCTGATGCTGCCGAAGGAGGCGTTCGAGCGCTTCTTGGCTTCGAACCTGCCCATCATGCGGCAGTTCGTCTCGATCATGAGCCGCCGGCTCGCCGAGTCGAACCACCGACAACTGACCACGGTCGACGAGGGTCAGCACCAGGTGCTTGGGAAATCGGTTGTGCTGTACAGCCCCAAGGGCGGCGGCGGCAAGACAACCATGGCAGTCAACCTGGCCGTCCTGCTGCGCGAGCAGACCGGAAAGTCTGTTGCGGTGGTCGACTGCTCATATCCCTTTGGCGATGTCGGCGTCATGCTCAACCTAGAGCCCAAGCGCACCATCGTCGACCTACTGCCACACATCAACGAGCTTGATGGCGAAATCCTGGAGAGCATCCTGCAATCCCACGCGTCTGGCGTGAAGGTGCTGCTGGCGCCGCCCACCCCCGAAGAGACAGAGCTGATCACCGCTGAGCATGTGAGTCTGGTCATCGGCGCCTTACGGGAACTGTATGAGTACATCGTTATCGATACCCATCCGGCCTTTACCGAGGTCTCGATCAGCGCGCTGGACACCGCCGACATCATCCTGGTGGTGACGCCGCTGGAGGTTCCGGCACTCAAGAGCGTACGCCAGTTCGTGGACACTGCGGTTCAGAAGCTGGGCTACACCATGGATAAAATGGCGATTGTGGTCAACAAGGCCAACGCCGAGGCCGCCTCCGGTCTGAACTTGAACGACGTGCAGTCCTTGGTCGGGGCCAAGGTTGTGGCGTCCATTTGCAGCGACGAAATGCTGGCCCTCAGCGCCATCAACCACGGCGTACCCTTCGTTATCAGCAACAAGGATAGTCAGCTGTACCGGGACCTGCTCAATCTCGCCAGGCTGATTGCCCCGAACGCCATCGAGGAACCTGGCATGGCCTTGACTGACTTCGCCGAGAACGTTCCGGTCGGCGAACGCCTTCGCAACCTGCCTTCCACCATCACCCGTGAGGTGCGGGAGGGGATCGCCTCCATGCGTACCCCGGAGCTGACCCACGGCCTGGGCAGCCTGCTTCCGTGGGTTCGCTGTTTATCGTCCCCCTCGCGCTCATCGGCGCCCTGTCGCGCATGAGCGGTGGCGGGAACATGGGCAGCGCCCTGGGCTTGGCCCTGAACGCTGTCATTCTGCTGGCCATCATCGGTGGAACGTTCTTCGTGGCCCGCTCCCGAGAGCCGAGGCCCAATGGTTGGGTACTGGGCATGGTGCTCGGCGGCTGCTTTGGCTTGATGATCTCGTTCTTCGCCCTGGCAGTGGCCAACGCCGTGGGCCCGGGCCTGAACACCAGCGCCTTTGTCTTCCTGCTCAACGTTATCCCCTTCAGCCTATTGGGCTTGGTGGGTACCGTGCTAGCAAACGCCACACGGCCGCGACAGCAGGCGCTCCTGGTGTAAACTGCTGTCCGTGACCCGGACAGACCAGCAAGCAAACCAACAGCCCAGCGTTGTCATCGAGACGCTGGGCTGTAAGCTGAATATCGCCGATAGCGACCTGTTGGCGAAGGGCTTTATGGCCGCCGGCTTCACGCAAGGCGACCGCCACGGACTCACTGACGTGTATGTGCTCAACACCTGCACCGTCACCGGCGAGGCCGACGCCAAGGCCCGCCAGCAACTCCGCCGAGCCCGGCGACGCTACCCCAATGCGCTGGTCGTGGCCACCGGGTGCTACCCGGCTCGGGCGCGGGCCGAAGTGGAGGCGCTGGGCTTAGCAGACCTGGTGGCAGACAACGCTGAGAAGCCCGCCCTGGCCGAGCGCCTTCGCTCGCTGCTCAACTACCCGGCGGTCGTCGACGCCCCACCGTATCGCGCTTCGTTCCCCCTCCATCGCACCCGCGCGTTCGTGAAGGTGCAAGAGGGCTGCAATGACTACTGCGCCTACTGCATCATCCCGCAAACCCGGGGCAGTTCACGCTTCTTCGCAGCAGCCACGGTCGTCGCTGCGATCGTGGAGCGTGAGCAGGAAGGTCACCGAGAGGTGGTGTTGACCGGCACGCAAATCGGCGACTACGGCATTGAGCTGAGCCGCCGCTTGCGCGCCGCCGACCCCCGCGATCAGGCGAGCGAGGGAGAGCCGCTGGCGGCGTTGCTGGCTGCGGTCCTATCGAACACCTCGGTACCCCGCATCCGGCTATCGTCGTTGCAACCGCAAGACGTGACGCCAGTTCTGCTGGACCTCTGGCAAGACCCACGGTTGTGTCCGCACTTCCACCTACCGTTGCAAAGCGGCTCCGATCGCGTGCTGGGCCGCATGCGCCGCAGATACTCGGCACAGGAGTTCGCTGACGCGATCCAGCACGTCCGTAGCGCGGTGCCGGATGCGGCGGTGACCAGCGACCTCATCGTCGGCTTCCCAGGCGAGACCGAGAGCGACTTCGAGGCTTCGCTGCATGCCTGCCGGGCCGCAGCGCTGAGCGATGTCCACGTCTTCCCGTTCTCGCCGCGCCCACGCACCCTCGCCGCTCGTTACGCTCAGGACCCAGCCCAAGCCGTCCCGGAAGACGTGAAACGCCGGCGCGTTCATGAAGCCCTGTGCTTGGCCGCCGAGCTGCGGCAGCAAGCGCTGGCTCAGGCTGTGGGTCAGCAACGCACCGTGCTGTGGGAAGACCGCGCCGAACGCGACGGCGCCACGTGGTGGTCAGGCCTCACCGACACCTACCTGCGGGTGACCGCCCAGGCCCCGCAGGCCGAACGCGGTACCATTGCTACAGTACACATACAGCAGGCAGCGCCGGACCACCTGATCGGGCGGGTGGTGGCCTAAGGGCTACATGCACACGTTCAACCGCTTCTTGGTCATTCTGCTTTGTCTGACCGGCGTGATATTCTGGGCGCTCTTCCTCCTCATTCTCTGGTTCGCGCCCACCGAACTCGGAAGTGCGCTAGGGCAGATCGGGCGGCAGCTGCGATTACAGCCCGCTTTGCTCCAAGTAGTGGCATCCGGATTCGGCCTGTCCTCGGTACTGGTGGCGCTGCTCATTCTCGCCGGCGAGTTCACGGCGCAATCGGCAGGCACCGTCCGCCTGACCGGCGGCGGGCGCTCGGCCGACGTGTCGCTTGATGCCGTGAATGTTCACCTGCGTGCCACCTTGACCCCGATCGACGGTTTGGCGAGCGTGCGGCCGATGGTGCGGCGCACCGGAGCCTCCAGCATCGAAGTCCGCCTCGAAGTGGAGCCGGCCGGCGGCGTTGCCCTACCAGCCCTCGCCGACCAGTTGGCGACGTCGGTGAAACACCAAGTCGAAACCGAACTCGGTCTCTCCCTCAAAAACGTCTCGGTTCAGTTCGTGGATGCCACCGGCTTTCGCGCCGAGGGCGGCCGGCAACTACCGTCGATCGGTGATCAAACCGTCACGGTACCAGGTGCGGGCTTTGGCTCCGCGCCATCAGCGCAAACCCCCGGAGACGCACCCTAGAGCAACATCAAGTTGTCCCGGTGCACCACCTCATCGCCGAAGTGGCGCCCCAGCACCTCTTGAATCTGGCCCGAGTGAAGCCCCTTCACCCGCACCAGATCGTCGCTGTCGTAGTTCACAATCCCGTAGGCCACCGGGGCTCCCGCAGCGTCGTTGAGCGCCACCACGTCGCCGCGCCGGAACTCGCCCACGACACCCGCGATACCGGCGGGAAGCAGGCTGGTATTGCGGTTACGCAGCGCGGCTGCAGCGCCGCTGTCTACCTGCACTGAACCACGGCGGGTCAGCCCCGCCAGCATCCAGCGCTTGCGGCTCTCCATCCGGCTGGAGGCGGCCGAGAACAGCGTTCCCAGCGGTTCGCCATCAGCCAGGCGAAGCAGCACGTCGGGCTCCTGCCCGTTCGCGATAATCACCGCCACGCCCGACGCCGTCGCGAGCTTCGCTGCCTGCAACTTGGTCACCATGCCCCCAATACCACGGCTGCTGCCCACCGTGCCTGCCGACGCCTCGATCACCGCATCAATGTGATCCACCAACGGCACCAGCCGCGCCTCAGGATCGCGCTTTGGGTCCGCCGAATAGAGGCCGTCGATGTCGGTGAGCAGCACCAGCACATCGGCCTCCACCAGGCTGGCCACCATGGCCGAAAGGTTGTCGTTGTCGCCGATGCGCACGTCGGCCAACTCGTCCACGGCCACCACGTCGTTCTCGTTCACAATTGGCACCACACCAAGCTGCAGCAGCGCCAGGAAGGTATTGCGCGCGTTAAGGTAACTCACCCGGTTCTGAAGGTCGACGCGGGTGAGCAGTGCTTGTGCCGTGGTGATGTCGTGCCACCGGAAGAGCTGATCGTAGGCTTCCATCAGCAGGCTCTGGCCCACGGCCGCCCACACCTGGCGTTGCGGCAGGTCCTCGTGCAGCGTCGACTGTCCCAGCCGGTGCTTCCCGGCCGCCACCGCGCCGGACGATACCAGCACCACTTGGGCGCCGCGTTGCCGCAACCGGGCGATCTGCCCCACCAGGCTCGACATCACTTCGAGGTCCAGGCGGTCGGTGCCTGCGGTCAGCAGGTTCGTCCCCACCTTGACGACCACTCGGCGAAAGGGCAGCGAGCGGTGCGCCCCGTGAGGGGTTTCCGGTGTCACTGCTACTTGACCAGGCGGGTGAGGACGGTGCTTACGATGGTTATGAGCAGCGCGGTGATAAAGGCTGCGCCGAAGTCTCGCACCTGGAAGCCGATGCCGGTCGCCTGCGCTATCGCCGAGGCTACCATCAGCATGCCGGCGTTGATGACCAGGGTGAACAGGCCCAGGGTGAGCAACTGCAACAGGCACGTTATCATGGAGATAAGCGGCCGTATCAGCGAGTTCATCAGGCCGTACACCAGCGCAGCCAGAATTGCCGACGGCCAATCGGCGATGATGACGGCGCCGCTATCAACGCTCTTCACGATCATCGCGGCCAGCAACAACGCCGCCGTATTCACCATCAACCGGACGATGAGAGAGCCTATCAACATAGCCTAGCGTCCTAAGGGTAAGAAATCCGGAACGGCGTTCGCTGCAAATCCGCGCCGCCGCATCAGGCTGGAACCGGCTGGGCGCCGGCCACAGACCGCAGACCAGCGATTGGCGCCGGCTCTAGCTGGACTGCGCGCTGGCGTCGCCCATGTCGTGCCCCATCTTATCGCGCTTCGTCTCAATGTAGAGGCGGTTGTGCTCGGTGACGGGGGCGATGATGGGCACCTGCGCGACAACCTCCAGCCCGTAGCTCTCGATGCCGACACGCTTTTTGGGGTTGTTGGTCAGCAGCCGTATCCTGTGCAGGCCCAAGTCCACCAGAATTTGGGCGCCCACCCCATACTGCCGGGGATCCGCCGAGAACCCGAGCGCTCGGTTAGCCTCGACGGTGTCCAAGCCTTGGTCTTGCAGTGCGTAAGCCTTAATCTTGTTGTGCAGGCCGATGCCACGCCCCTCCTGCCGCATATAGAGGAACACACCGCGGCCCTCGGCGGCAATACGGCGGAGCGAGAGGTCCATCTGCTCGCCGCAATCGCAGCGCAGTGAACCGAAGGCGTCGCCGGTCAGACACTCGCTGTGCACCCGCACCAGCACCGGCTCGTCTGAAGAGAGGTCACCCATGACC
Source organism: Dehalococcoidia bacterium (assembly GCA_009692935.1). Taxonomy (GTDB): domain Bacteria; phylum Chloroflexota; class Dehalococcoidia; order SHYD01; family SHYD01; genus SHYE01. The sequence continues at coordinate 11,295 of SHYE01000053.1, forward strand.
AGCGCCACATGCTCGTCGGGGTCGGAGACGCTCTTGAAGGCGATCATCCGGAACTCGCCATAACGGCTGGGCAGCTTGGTCTCGGCCACCCGCTCCACCAGCGTTTCGGTACGCTGCCGATGCGCGATGACTTGGGCAATGCTGATGATGGTCAGCCCGTGCTCCACAGCGAAGGCCTCGAGTTGAGCGAGGCGATTCATTGAGCCGGCGGCCCCGAGGGTGCTGAGAACCCCGCCGGGGTAAACGCCCGCCAGCTTTGCCAGGTCGACAGCGACCTCGGTATGGCCTGCCCGATCCAGCACACCGCCGGGGCGAGCCCGCAGCGGCAGCACATCGCCTGGGCTCAAGATGTCGCCGGGTGTGGTGCTGGGGTTCAGCGCCGCCTGAATGGTGGCAACCTGCGCTTCCGGGCCGGTGGCCGCCGCAAGTGCAGTACGCGCTTGAATCGCGACGGTACCAGCGGCGGTGTGGAGAGCCCGGCGGTTCTGCCCGGTGACAACGCCCAGTTCGTCTAAGCGAGAGGCCTCTAACGAGAGGTGGACCGGCCCCCGGCCGTACTGGATCATGAACGCGACATGCGCGGGGGTTACATGCTGCGCAGCGACAATCAGGTCGCCCTCGTTCTCGCGCTCCTCATCGTCCACCACCACGATCAGCTTCCCGTTGCGGAAATCTTCGATCGCTTGTTCAACTGA
>SHYE01000054.1 GCA_009692935.1 Dehalococcoidia bacterium
GTGTGCTCTCGGGTGAAGAGCGAGAGGAACGCCTCGGGAAAGAAGAAGATGACGGTGCCGACCAAGAAGCTGAGCAGCGCACACTGGCCCAGCGCCCACAGGGCCGTCTGCCGAGCCCGGTCCACGCGCTTGGCGCCCAGGTTCTGGCCCACGATGACGCCCGCCGCCTGGCCGACGCCCATCTGCCCCAGGTTCACGAACTGCTGCAGCCGTTGGCTCAGCGAGAAGGCCGCGAGCATGGCGTCGCCGAAGGGCGCCACCACGCCGGTCAGCAGAATCTGCGCCAGTGCTCGCTCGCCGGTGTTCCAGGAGGAGGGCGCTCCGAGCTTGATCATGCGCCAATACAGCGGGAAGTCGGGCCGAAAGCCCGCCAGCTTGATGCGCACCCGAGTGCGGCCCGAGAACAACACCCGCAAGGTCATGGTGACGCCGCAGAGCTGGCCCACAGATGCTGCGACGGCTGCGCCCGCTAAGCCGAGCGGCGGCAAGCCTAGCAAGCCGAAGATGAGCACGGGGCTCAGCGGGATAAGGACGGCGCGCGAGAGGAACTGCGCCTTCATCGGCGTCATGCTATCGCCTGATGCTTCCAGAATGCTGCCAGTAACGTGCATGAGCGCGAACGTGGAGGTGGAAACGAAGCGAAGTTGCAGGTACAGCAAGCCGGCATCCACCATGGCGTCGGACACGCCGAGGATGCGCAGCAGGAAGGAAGAGGCGTTGATGCCGAGCAGCATCACGGTCCAGGCGAGCACGACGTTGAACACCAGCGCCTGCGAGGCGATGTGGTTCGCCAGCTCCATGTCTTTGGCGCCCACCGCCCGCGACACCATGGCCCGAGTCGCAGTATCGAACCCCTGGCGGCCGGTGTTGAAGAACTGGATCCACCCCTGGGCTACGCCGATGCTGCCGAGCGCCCGGAAGCCCAGCAGGCCGGCCCAGACCAGCTCGGCCACGTGGTCCAGCGTCTGAATGAAGCCCGACACCATGAGGGGCCACGCCAGTGCCCAGAGGTTCTTGGGAACCGAGCCTTCGGTGAAGTCGCGGCCCGTATAGACGCGCCCACGCCGGTGCCCGGGAAGGGGCGCTTCGGGCGGATGGGTCTGGGCGTCGGGCTCGGCGGGTTGGGTCATGGTGTCGGTGGCATGGGGAGGGGGGCGATTCAACTCTACGCCGGGCGAGATAGCGAAATCAAACTAACTGTTCACTATCGCTACATGTACTGTCCGCCGTTGATGGCGTAGACCTGCCCGGTGATGAAGCGGGCGTCCTCCGAGGCGAGGTAGCACACCAGCGAGGCAACCTCGGCCTGGGTGCCCTGCCGGCCCACCGGCGTGATGCCGGTCTTGCCGGCGCCGCCGCCGGCGATGCGGGTAGGCGACACACAATTCACGATGATGCCCTTGGCGGCGTACTCGTGCGCCAGCGCTTTGGTCAAGGCGATCAGCCCGCCCTTGGCCGCCACCACGTGGGCGCGGTTCACCTCGCCCGCTTGCCCCGATAAGCCCGCGATGTTGATCACGGTGCCACGCCCCAGCGCCACCATATCGCCGATGACCGCCTGGGTGCACTCGAACGCACCGTCGAGAATAGTGGACGTCACGTGACGCCACTCCTCGGGCGATATCTGCTCGAAGGGTGTCTCGGGACGAGGCGCCGGGTTATTGACCAAGATGTCGATAGGCCCGCCCAGGTCGGCCTTGGCCTGCGCCACCATCGCCGCCACGCCGGCCCGGTCTCGAATGTCGACCAGGCAGCCGATGGCCTGCACGCCGAGTGCGCGGCAATCGGCCACCGTTTGCTCCAGCGACGCGCGGTCGGCGACGGCGTTCACCACCACGTTGGCGCCGTTGCGGGCGAAGGCCAGCGCCATCGCCCGCCCCATGCGCCGGCCTGAGCCGGTCACCAGCACGACGTTTCCTGCAAGCTTCATGAGTAACCTCCCCATTCAATTGTAAGAGCTTAGCCTTCGGGCGTCTGCTGGTCGGTGGCCTGTCATGCCGACGCAAGGAGGCATCCCTTCGTGCCTGAACGTCGACATCATCCGGGACGAAGGGATGCCTCGCGGGCCCGGCGTCAGACATACCCCTAGGCAGTGGCACCGCCGGGCAGGAAAATAGCGAGTACTTGGTCCGCTCACCCTGAGGCACTCGAAGGGCGAGCGGTGAACCAAGTCCGGGAGCTTGACGTCCGCTCGTGCTTCGAGTGCCTCAGGGTGAGCGGGGGTCTGGGTTGTCGACAGTCGTGGCTACGCTATTTTTTTAGCAATGACACCGTCCAAGGAGTCTGAGCAACTACGTTCGATGGACTGCCTGTCCCTTGCTCGGCGCGTTGCTTTGATGGCGAATCCCCCTCCCTCTAACTCCCTCCCGTCGAGGGAGGGAGGACACTGCGGTGCGGGGCGTCGGCGGTTGTGCAATCGAAGAGCCTTGCTGGCTGCCCCGAGGCTGCCAGCCTTGGACCAGCTCTGCATAAGGTGGTCCAAGGACCAGCGGCCGTCAGAACGTAGCCTCGCTCTTGGGGCCGCTCCCTACGGCACCAGCCCCACCACGGTCTTCGCCTCGTCCAAACGCCACAGCCCGTCGAGCACTGCCTTGGCGTCGGCCTCGCTCATGGCGCGCCGTGCCATGGTCAGGAACTTCTCGTTCACGTGGTCGTCGCTCAGCGGGTTTTTGGGCGAGCCGGTGGCGTGCGGCACGTGCTGTTCGATGACGCTGCCGTCCTTCAGGCTGACCCGCAGCGTCATGGCTTCCTCCAGTGTGCCCGGCGTGACCACCAACCGCACCTTGGCGCGCAGACTGCTGATGAGCGGGTCGGCGGCCTTGGCGTCGCTGTACTGGTCGGGGTAGGCGGCGCCGTCCACCAGGCCCACCGCCATGCAGTGCTGTGAACTGAACTTGCACTCCAGGCCGGTGGTCGGGTTAGGTCGCCCCATCAGCTCGGGCACCAGCGGGTGCACCAGCGCCTCGATGTCGGTGACGTTAGCGGGGTTGAAGCCGGGCCGGTTGTGGATCGCGATAGCGGCGTCGATGGCGGGGTGGCTGACCACGCCACAGGAGTAGGGCTTGAGCCCGTTCTGGAACATCTCCCAGTGCTGGCCCAGCTTGTCGGTGGCGCGGGAGAGCTCGCGCCCCGGCGACATGACCTCGGCGACGCCGCGCCGTCCTTCGATAATGGTGGTGCTGGCGGTGAAGCCGCCCTTGGCCAGGAGTGCCGCCACCACCCCTGCCTCGGCCGCCCGCCCGGCGTGCAACGGCTTGGCCATCGTGCCGAAGTTCTCGCGCAGCCCGGCGGCCTGCGTGCCGGCAATGCCCATGGCCACGGTAATCTGCGCCGCGTTCAGGCCATGGAGCCGGCCGGCGGCGACAGCGCTGCCGAACACCCCCATGGTGCCGGTGATGTGCCAGCCCTCGTCGTAATGCCAGGGGTGCAGGCTGACGCCCAGCCGGCAGCAGATCTCGATGCCCAAGGCTACCGCGGCAAGCACATCCTGACCGCTGCTGCCGTTAGCCTCGGCCAGCGCCCACGCGGCCGGCACCGTGGGGGCGCTGGGGTGGATCACCGTCGGAAAGTGGGTGTCGTCGTAGTCCTCTAGGTGGCCGGTCCAGCCGTTGGCCAGCGCGGCATTGGCCAGCGTGGTGCGGCGGCCGGTGCCCCAGATGCCAGCGCGGGGGTTGCCGCCCTCGGCCTCGAACATGTCGAGCAGGATCTTCAGCGACGGATCGACCGAAGCGTAGAGCGCGACGCCGATGAGGTTGATGATGTCCCGCTTCGCCTCGTGCACCACCCGGTCGGGCAGGTCCTTAAAGCTGGTGCTGGCGGCGAAGTCTGCGAGTTGCTGTGTGGTACCCATGCGTCTCTCCGGGTTGTGGTCTTGGCCAACGTGCTGGCGCGACCCACATAGTACGCTGGGATGGGGCGAGAGGGGAACGGTATGGCGTGCTGGTCAGAGTTCAGTCTTGAGGGGGCGGCGTGCCAACGCCCTCCCCCGCCCGCGGCCTTCGGATGAGCCTGGAGGGTTCCCTCCCATCCGCCCACGTCTGTTTTATGAGGGCTGCCGCCCTCAAACACCCGCCGGACAGACCGGGACTGGTACTGCGGCCGGGTGGTTTCGGTAGGTGAGACATCACCTGCCTCATCAACTCTAAGCTTCTTATGCGTGCTGGTAAGCGTTCAGACGTGCGGGGCCGGACGAGCCGTACCGCTGTCATGCCGGCGATAGGTGGGCTACGCGGCTGTCGTCAGCGACGTGCCTGCTTGGGCGGCGAGCGGCACCGTGAAGGTGAAACGGCTACCGGCGCCAGAGGTACTCTCGCACCGGAGCGAACCGCCTTGCAACTCCACCAGCTGTTTGGCAAGCGCCAAGCCAAGGCCGGTGCCCTCGTTGAGGGTTCGCTCGCCCCGCCGCTCCACCCGCTCGAACTTGTCGAAGATGCCCCGCTGCCGATCCTCGGGGATACCGGGGCCGTTGTCGGCGACCGCGATGTGGGCCATGCCCTCGCGGATTTCGGCCTCGACCTGAATGCGGCCGTGCTCCGGCGTGAACTTGATGGCGTTGCCCAACAGGTTCAGTATCACCTGCTTCAGCCGGGTCGGGTCGCCCAGCACCATGGGCAGCGCTGGATCCACGTTCACTGTCAGGTGCTGCTGCTTGGCTTCGGCAACCTGCGTCAACGTGCGCACCACATCGCCGACCGCGTCCGCAAGGCCGCATTCCGTAAGGTCGACCCGCAGCTTGCCGGCTTCGATGCGGGCGATGTCGAGCACATCGCTGATGATGATCAGCAGATGCTTCCCGGCGTCGTGGACTTCCGCGATCGCGTCCCGCTGCTCCTCAACCAGCTCGCCCAGTAGGCCTGCGAGCAGTACGTCGGAGAAGCCGATGATGCCGTTCAGGGGGGTGCGGAGTTCGTGGGACATGTTGGCAAGGAACTCCGACTTGGCGCGCGACGCCTGCTCGGCCTGCTGCGTCCGCTCTTCCAGGGCCTGCACTGCTTGTTCCAGGGCACTGGTGCGCGCTGCCACGAGATTCCGCTCTTCGGCCAGCCGTTGAAGCATGCCATCGAATGCGCGTGCCAAGTCCCCGATCTCGTCGTTACGATGAACCGGGAGCAGCGTGCCGGCGGCATCCTCCGCTTCGGCCACGGCTGCAAGTTGGCTGAGGGGCTGGATAATGCGGCGCGCCAGCAGGATGCCGGTAGCTATGGCCAACAGCGCCAGGAGGCCGGTTTGCGCCACGTTGTCGCGCGTGGCGTTCGCAAGCGCCGCCTCATGTGCTGCCGTATCCAGGCCGAACGCCACCCCGCCAAGCACCACGCTGCCGGCCCGAACTGGAGCTGCGACGTGGTAGACGCCGGCTTCGCGCCGGCCCAGCCGCTCGCCCGCCTGCAACGCCGACTGGTAGAGTGCACCGCCCACTTCGGCGGCGCCGTCCCCTGGCTCCGCTTCCCGTTGCCCTACCCCGAACAGCACGTCGCCATTGACGTCGAAGGCTTGGAAGTAGCGATACCCGCCGGCGCGGGTGAGCGCCTTCACAAAGTCTCGTACCTTGCCCACATCGCAAAAATACAGGGCCTCGGGCATGCTTGCCATGAAGGTGTCCAGCGTGGCGTCGGTCTGTGCCGCCAAGGCCTGCAACTCTGGAGCGCCAGCGCGCTACAGATTGGCCTAGGTGGTGCTAGCCACCGCGCCGATCACCGCTGCGGCAATGCTCAGCGTCATCACCCAGGCAATCCCAAGGCGGAGTTTCCAGTGGAGCGGAGGCCTGCGCATTACGAAGAGAGGTCCCCCACCGTTCGGCGGATGACGTCGCGAATGAATGCCAAGCTCTCCTCGGTTGCCTTGGACAGCGGCTGGAAGTTCGCCGTGCCGTCGGCGGCGGCAAGGATCGCCTTATCGTCCACTGCATCGGCCAGCCGATTGAGGAGGCCCGGCACCTGCGCGGCGACCGCTGGTGCGCGTTTCGGCCCCAGCGATACCAGCGATACCAGCGATCGGGGGATGAGCCTGCCGTGACCAAAGGTGACGAGGTCTGCCTGTACCTTGGGGTCCAGCTTTGCAAAATTGGTGTTCGACATGGCCCCGGCGGCGGCCTGCCGGTGGATCACCGCGTCCACGGTGTTGGCAGCGCGTCTGGTGAAGAGGTATTGCACCTCGGCCGCCCGAGACCTTGGCGGCGCCGACCCTGACTGAATCTGTTTCAGACTGAAGCCCGCCTCGACCAATTCCGCCGCCGGCAGGAGGAACCCGGAGGTGGAGATGTCGCGTTCGAAGGCTACCAGCTCGCCGGAGAGAGCGCTTACGGCGGTGATGCCGCTGTCTTTGCGTGCGATGAACAGCGTTCGATAGTCGGTGTCTCCACCCTTGGTGGCCAGCGCCACTGGCTGTGCACCGGCGGTCTCCTCCAGGCGCAGCGTGGAGGAGGCGCTCCCCACAAACACGTGCACTGAGCCGTCACGCAGGTTCTGGCCCATGGTCTCGATGTCCCTGGTCAGGACCACCTCGCCCCTTGCCACGCCGCTTGCGGTGAGGTTCGCCGCGAGATAATCGGCCAGCGGCTGATAGGCAGCGATCTTCTCGAGGGGCTCCGGACTCACCAGGCCAATAGCGAGCGTGCTGCCCCCCGCGGCCGCCGGTACGGGGGCAGGCGTTTGGGCGGGCGCGGTTGCCGCGGGCGAGCACCCTGTGATCGCCAGCGAAGCGGCGAGCGCCAGAGCCCTCGGATGGTGAAGAAGGGACTCGATCCCTGAGGCCTCCCGTAATGGCGAAGTTGGGGCTGCGCTGGGCAGGCGCGGCCGAGACTAACTATCGGCCGCTGGCCCGGCGCTCACATCTTAGGGCCGGTTGCGTGCCGTCATCGATGCTTGGTCTACGCCGTCAGCAACCCCCGCAGCGCCCGCACTGAAGCCATGTGCTCCAGCCCCCACACGCTGTCGACCAGCTGTCGGGCCCGATCCGCGCCGGTGATGTCGGTCAGCAGGTCCAGGCACTTGGCCTCCACCTCCTGCTGCGTCATCGGATTATCGGCGGTGCCGCGTACGCGGTCCACCTGCTTCTCCAGTGTACGCCCGTCGCTCAACGTCACTCGTACCAGGCCGGGGCGCTGTGCCTCCATGCCGGCGAAGCGGTCGTCGCCCACGAGGCGCGTCTTGGCCACCAGCGCCTGGATGTCGGGCGCGCTCATGCGGTCGTAGTCATGCGCCGCCTTGAAGGTCAGCTTCCCATCGAGCACCATAGCCGCCAGAATGTACTGACAGTTTACATCGGGCATGTGGCGGCCGTTGACCACGCGCATGCTGTGGGGCGGCAGGTGCACGGCAATGTCTCGCACGCTGTCGGCCGGGATGCTGTTGGTGCGCAGCAACTCCTCCATAGCATCGGCCGGCGCCTGAATGGGTGAGCCCACGCAGAACTTCTTGATGTTGGTCACCATGATCTCGTAGTGGGAGCCGAGGTTGTCCACCCAGTGCTCCAGCTCGCCGCCGCCTTTGCAGAACACCTCCAGGAAGTTGTGGTCGCCGGCGAATGCGTCCTCCTCGCCGCTGAAGCCGTGCTGCACGAACACCGCCGAGGTGACCCCATTGCGAGCGCCCATGCCGGCGAACACGAAGGCCTTCTCCACATGCTCACCGTCGCGCTGCCAACTGGTGACGCCCGATGCCTGCTGCGCGGTGTAGGCCAGCATGTCGCGCACCTGCTTGGGGTTCAGGCGCGCCAGGCTGGCTGCGGCCGCCGCGCAGCCGAACAGCGGCCCGAAGGCGTGGGTGGCGAAGCCCGATACGCGGGGGGCGTCGTTCATCAGCCGGCCAATGCGCGAGCCGATGTCGTAGCCCAGCGCCACCGCCCGCAGCAGCGCTTCGCCACTGGCATCCTGGCGCTCGGCCATGGCCAAGGCCGCCGGCACCACCGCGCAGCCGGGATGGGTGAGCGACGGGGCGTGCGAGTCGTCAGTCTCGTCGGCGTGGGCCATGTAGCCGTTGCACATGGCGGCGTTGATGGCGGTGGTCTGCACGTCCGAGCCGATGACCGTGGCCTCGGGCGTGCCCCCCTGGCTGCGGGCAAAGGCGATGGCCAGCTCGCCGGGCTTCAGCCGGGAGCCCGACACCATCGATGCCAGCGTATCGAGCACGTGGTGCTTGGTCTTGGCCGTCACCTCGGGCGGCAGCGGGCGGCTGGCGGCGCCGGCAATGTACTCGGAGAGCTTCTGCATCACGGGAGAGACGGCCATGGGGAGCACCTCGTTTCGGCGACTTCTCGGCAGAGCCTACGCCGTGCGCGGTCGGCTGACAAGCGGGGTCACGCTGGGTTGGAACACGGGGAGACAACCGGCGTGCACCTGCTATCATTGCCCCGGCCGGTGGTGCGCAGCAGCGTCCTGCCTGAGTCACGATTCGACCTTAGGAGGACCCCGTGCCGCTGCCGCTCTATCTCAGCGACGACGTCGTCACTAGCCTCATCACCCCCGAAGAATGCGCCGCCGTCATCGAGGACCTGTTCTTGCAGGAGTCTCGGGGCGAGGCCGAGCAGCAACCCACGGTGGAACTGCACCTGCCGCCGCGCGGCGTGTTCCGCATGAAGGTGGGTGGCGTTTACGGCGTCAACGCCTTTGGCTTCAAGGCGTACTTGGGCACCGCAGGCTATCGGGTATTCGTGTATGACATCGACGAGGGATTCCAGGGCCTGGTGGAGGCCTTCAAGCTGACGGAGATGCGGACCGGCGCCGTGTCGGCGGTGGCGGCCAAGCACATGGCCCGCCAGGACGCCTCGACGCTCGGCATCATCGGCACCGGGCGCGAGGCACGAGCCCAACTGCGGGCGCTGTCGCAGGTGCGGCAGCTCCGCAAGGTGAAGGCCTACAGCCGCAACACCGAAAACCGTGCCGCTTATGCCGCAGAGATGAGCGAGGCGCTGAAGCTGGATGTCGAGCCGGTGGCCTCGGCCAAGGAGGCGGTGCAGGGCGCCGAAATCCTGATCACCATGACCAACGCCAATGATCCGGTGTTCGAAGGCGCCGACCTTGAGCCCGGCACGCTGGTGTGCTGCGTTGGCGCCACCGGCCCGCACCGGCGCGAGCTGGATGACGAGGCCGTTGCGCGCTCCGGCATGGTGGTGGTGGAGCACCTGCCACTGGCACAGTCGGAATGCGCGGAGCTGATCCACGCCAACGGCAGCGGGCGGCTGCACTGGGGCCTGGTGCGCGAGCTCAAGGACATCGTCAGCGGCCTGATCACGCCCCGGCAGGCGGCCAACGACATCAATCTGTTCACCAGCATCGGCACTGGCGCCGAGGACGTGGCGGTCGCCAGCTACGTGCTACGCAAGGCCCGCGAGCAGGGCGTCGGTGTGGAGCTACCGATACCTCCGCCGATGCAGCGCCGGCGGTGACCCCACCCGCCGGCTCTCTGGGGCGCGGCTCCCAACGACGATGCTGCGTGGCCTTAGCCCGCGGTGGAGAATGACCCCCCAAGGCTAGACACGCCCTTCGGCAGACGCTACCGTGAGGCAACACCCCCTAACTGAGGCAACCATGAGCAAGATGCACTTCGGCACGTTCCACCTGTTCTCCAAGGCGCCCTGGATGAGCGACCGCGACGTGCTGCACCACGAGCTGGAGCAGACGAGCTGGCTGGACGATATGGGCTTCGAAGAGGCGTGGCTGGCCGAGCACAACGCCCGGGTCTATGGCATCGTCGGTTCGCTGCAAGTGGCCGCGGCGGCGGTGGCTTCCCGTACCAAGAAGGTGCGCATCGGCGCCGCCGTCACCCGAGTGCCGCTGCATCACCCACTGCATACTGCCGAGGATCTGGCCGCCATCGACGTGATGAGCGACGGCCGGCTGGACTGGGGCATCGGCAAAGGCTATGACCCGCTGGAGTTCGAGACGTACGGCGTGCCCTTCAGCGAGCGCGACGCCCGCTGGGAGGAGGCGATCCACATCATCTTCACCCTCTGGAAGGAAGGCCACATCAAGCACGAGGGCAAGTTCTGGACCATCCCCGAGGTAGAGCTGCTGCCCAAACCGGTGCAAAAGCCCATGCCGCCGGTGTTCATGATGGTGACCCAGAGCGACGCCTCGGTGGAGTTCGCCGGCAAGAACGGCCTGCCGGTGATCCTGGGGCAGGGGCCCGACTGGGACGACGCCAAGCGCAAGATCGCCCTATACCGCGCGACGGCCCGCACGGCCGGCCGACCCGAGGCCGAGACCGAGGCGCTGATGGCCCGCACCGCCCAGCTCAAGATGATCCACATCGCCGACTCCTCGCAGCAAGCCCGCGACGAGTTCGAGAAAGGGCTGATGTGGTACTTCCAGACCTCCTCGAACCGCGGCATGTTCGGCTTCAACGTGGAACCGCAGCCCTACGACTACTACCTGAACCACCGTTCGGTGATGCTGGGCACCGCCCAAGAGGTGCTGGACCAGATTCAGGAGTACAAGGAGTACACCGGCATTCCCGGCATCGTGTGCTGGTTCAACTGCGGCGGCCAGCCCCACGATCGTGTGCGCCGCACGATGGATGCCTTCAGCAGTAAGGTGATGCCCAAGCTGTAAGGTCGTCCATCGAATTCCTCCCCCTAGCAGGAGGAGGCTAGGAGGGGGTCGAAGTTCGCGCCAATCCAGCGCTGGCTGGCTGACCGTGCTTCGACCCTCCTCCAACTCCTCCCTGCCAGGGAGGAGAGCCTACCGGGTGTGACCCACGTCCTTGCCGCAGCGTGATTCGCATCGCATGATGGAGTCATGACCGTCCAAGAGACCAAACCGGCACGCCAACTCCATCACTTCGAGGGCGAGTGGACTGTGAACCGCGATTTGAGTGTGGTGGGCCGCAGCTTCACCCAGCTCCGGCTGCGACGCTCAACGCTGCCCCTCCACGGCCGCATCCTCGACCTGGGCGCCGGTAACGGGCAGGCCTCGAAGCTGCTGGCCGAGGCGGGGCTCGACGTGGTGTCGCTCGACTTCACCCAGGCCTCGTGCATCGCCATCGGCGGGCGCGGCGGCTCGACGCTGCGGGGCGATGGCACGCGGCTGCCCTTCGTGCCCGGCAGCCTCGACGGCGTGGTGCTGCTGGATGTCATTGAGCACATGCCCAGCCCGCACCTGGTGCTGCAGGAGTGCGCGCGGGTGCTGAAGCCCGGCGGCACGCTGCTGGTAAGCTTCCCGAACCACGATACCAACGCCCTGGTGAAAGTGATCGTGCGGGCCCGCTTCGGGCAGTGGCCCACTCGCGACAACCTCCAGGTGTGGGACCCTACCCACTACTGGCTGCCCACCATCGCCGAACTGCGCACGCTGCTGGAGCGGACCGGCCTGGTGGTGCAAGACGCCCGTTTCTGGGCGCGTTCGGCGTTCGTGCTGGGGTTCGGCCTGCTGAAGCCGCCCGCCGCCTGTGGGGTGGCAAGACGTCGAAGGTTGGCCTCACCCCGGCCCGGCTCGACGCCATCTTCGAGCGGCTGGCCTCCGCCTGTGACTGGGTCGACAACCTGTTGGTGATGGATACGCCCTCGGGCATGGTGGCGACAGCCCGCAAGCCGGGCTAGGATGCCGCGGTCTGGAGCGCCGCAACCCCGTGGCAGTGACACCGCACTGCGAAACCCGTCATTGCGAGCAGCCGCAGGCGCGAAGCAATCGTGTCGCGGACACCGCGCCCCAAGCGTTTTGGCCTGATGCGCCCCCGCCATGCTTGCCACGCCCCAGGGCAAGCAGCGCTACAAGCTCCGCAAACAGACGTCGAACCCGTGTTTGGCCAGCTCAAGGCTGCCCGTGGCTTTCGGCAATTCCTCCGGCGCGGTCTCGCTGCGGTGACTGCCGAGGCCGCGCTGCTCTTCACCGCACACAACCTGCTGAAACTGGCCCAGGTCTGGCGGCCAGCCTAACCCACGGTACCGTTTCGCTTTGCCTTCCCCCAACACCGCGTACCACGACGGA
>SHYE01000055.1 GCA_009692935.1 Dehalococcoidia bacterium
AGCAGCTTGGCGCTCTGGCCGTCGCGCTCGTTGACCACGGCTATAAGCAGATGCTCGGCGCCGATGTAGTCGTCTTTCAGGCGCTTGGCCTCGCCATCGGCGGCCTGGAACATGGTGGCGATGCGCGGCGTCGCGTAAATCTGCGTCGCCTCGTACTGCTGTTTGGGGCTGGCGTCGAGCGCTGTGTGGAGCCGCTGCCGCACCAGCGTACCATCGACCCCCAGCTTTTGCAGAATCTGGCCAGTGAGGCCGTTCTGCTGCTCCAGGAGTGCGTACAGCAGGTGCTCCACGTCCCACTGGCTTTGGCGCAAGCGCCGTACCACATCCTGCGACTGGGCGATCGCTTCCTGTGCGCTCTCGGTGAATCTATCTGGTCGCATAGTCATAGCTGTGCTCCTGTCCTCGACGGGGCCTCGTGCTGACCCTTGTGCGAATGAATATTCGAGCCTAGTGGAATCATGGAATCGCTCATTGTTACGCTCTCGGGCAGTGTAATGCCCCTCTCCGCCATGGCCTTTCGTGTGTCGGAGTCAAGCAGGTTCACGAGCTGCATGAATTCCGAGTCCTCGTCAGCACTGCTCTTCACCAGGCCCAGGACCTTAGTCTGGAGGTATGTCTGTATCCTGTCGCGGATCCACACGTACTGATATCCAGTCGTCAAGAACTTGACCCGCAAGGGCTCCCAGTCCTCGTCTGATAGCGGGCTAGACAGCGCATGCTCATATGCCATAGCCACTCCGTCGAAACCTTCTTCGAGTGCCAAGTAGAGCAGTTGCATGAGCGGCAGGGGAAGGTCCGTGAACAAGTCGGGACCAAAACGCTGCCACTGAGGCCGGGATAGTGCAAGTCGAGTGCGCTTCCCCTCCGCCAAATACTCTACTGCTGCGGAGAGCGAACTGAGTTCAAAGAGGACGCTTGCTCGAGCGGTGCCCCTTGCCCTAGCCTCCCTCTGACGTTCAATTGATTGGGCTCCCATTAGTCCCACTAGGGAACCCACCAGCCCGCCGACGAGTGAGACTATTAGTGCGAGTAGGAACGCTAGGCCGATGGGTACGGCCCCACCGATAAACTCACCCATCTGGGTATCCTCCGAACGGTAGATTGCCGACACGCTTCCCGGTGCGCATCCGCCGGTACCGCTCCACGGCCTTTGCCAGCGGCTCCAACTGTTGGCGCACCAGCTCCATGTCCGTCTCGAGCTGCTCGGCCTTGGCCCGGAGCATGTCGCATTCTCGCTCGAGTTGGCGCAGGTGTTCTCGCATGCGGAGGATGACCTCTGCGCCGGCGAGGTTCACCCCCAGGTCCTCCATCAGGCCGCGCACCTCGCGGACGCGCTCCAGGTCTTGCTGCGAGTAGAGCCGGATGTTGCCGTTGGACCGCGAGGGTTGCACTAGGCCTGCCCGCTCGTAGTACCGCAGTGTTTGCACGTGCATGCCCAGCAACTGCGCAGCGATGCTAATGACGTAGCAGGGGTAGTCGCCGGTACGTGCCATGGCGCCGCTACTCCAGACTCTCGGCGAAGGCCTTGAACAACGCCTGCTGTTCAGACGTCAGCTGGGTGGGCAGCAGTGTGTGCACCCTGATGTATAGATCGCCGTGCTTGTTAGGATCCAGGTACTTCGGCATACCCAGGCCCGCCAAACGGATAGACTGGCCGTTTTGGGTTTCCGGCTGCACTCGTACGGCGATCTGACTGCCTTTGAGCGTCCGCACTTTCACTTCGCCGCCCAGGACGGCGGTGGCCAACGGTACGTCGATGTCGGCCGAAAGGTCGTCGTTGTCTCGCTCGAAGGTTTCGTGCGGGCGAGTGCTGACCAACAGGTAGAGGTCGCCGCGGGGCGCCCCGCCGAGTCCTGCCTGACCTTCGCCGGCAAAGCGCACGCGGCCGCTATCCCGCACACCCGGTGGTATCTTCACCTCGATGCGGCGCTGTTGCAGCCGCATACCGGCGCCACCGCACGTCGCACAGGGATTGCGACCCAAGACACCAGTGCCGTTGCAACCGGCGCAGCGCTCCTCGCTCTGTACCTGCAGCAGCCGAGTCGTGCCGCTGTACGCTTCTTCCAGTGTGATGTCGGTCTTGTGTTCGGTGTCTGCACCGCGCCGTTGCCGTGTTGCGCCAGCCCCGCGCTGCCCGCCTGCGAACATGTTCCCCAGCAGGTCCTCAAGGTTGATGCCGCCGTGACCGGAGCCGCTAAAGGGGCCACCGGCGCTCCGGGGGCGGGCTCGCTCCCATTGCGCGTTCATCTGGTCGGCGTGCTCCCAATTGGCGCCGAACTGGTCGTACTTCTTGCGCTTGTCAGCGTCGGCCAGCACCTCGTAGGCGGCGTTGATCTCCTTGAAACGCGACTCCGCGTCCTTGTCGTCTGGGTTCACGTCGGGATGGTACTTGCGGGCAGCCTTGCGGTAGGCCGCCTTCACCTCCTTTTCGGTGGCGGTGCGGGCCAAGCCCAGTGTGCGATAGAAGTCTTTGTCTGCCATCAGGTCCCTCTGCGTGTTCTTAATCCTAGTAAGCTGACAACATGATTGTCAAGGTTGATGAGTCTGACAGCAGAGGGTAGGCGCGGGTAGCTTGTTGCTTGACTGCTGCCCCCGTAGAATCAGGGGCGCGCTGGTGTGGCAAAGCTGCTCACCGGTACTAACCCCTGGGAGGCCGTTGTGAAAATCTGGAACCTGTATGCAGACGAGAAGGGCGAGAGCCATTGGCGCGAGGTGGAGATTGGTTACACCACGGAGAATGAGGCCGGCGCATATTCGGATGCGATTGCGGTGAAGAGCCTGATCTTCCGGCGTGTGCAGCCCAGCTATGACCTCGGCTTTCACAATGCGCCGCGCCGTCAGTACATTGTGAACCTGGACGCCGGGGTGCAGATCACCGCCAGCGACGGGCAGGTGCGGGTGTTGGGGGCGGGCGAGGTGTTCCTGGTGGAGGACACCACCGGCAAGGGCCATATGAGCAAGGCCATCGACGGCAAACTGCGCAACTGTTTGTTCATTGGGCTAGAGTAGGTGCGGCCGCGGCGCGCCGGCAGTGAACATTCTGGCCCGAGGACCCACTGCTGCGTGTAACCCCCGGTCGTAACCCTAGAGACGGTAGTTCGCCGTACAATCAAACCTATGGGAGGTAAGAAACCGATGAGGATTGCATGGTCCGGTCTTATAGCTCTGTTCGTGGCGCTCTTCGCCTGGTCGTTCCTTTAACCTGCCGAGTCAGCGCAAGCTGCACCCTCGGGCAAGGTCATCACGGTCAACGTGACGCTGAATGACCTCTACTTCGACCCGCCGAACCTGGCGGCGACCGCGGGGGGCACCATCATTTTCAACATGCGGAACGCGGGGAACCTGCCCCACAACATCCACATTGGTGGCCAGGGCATGGATGTGCAGTCGCAGACCCTGCAGGCGGGGCAGACCGGCACGTGGTCGGTGACGCTGCCCTCAATGGGTGTGTACGCCATATATTGCGCCGTGGGTCTGGGCACGCCGAACCTCCACCGCATCCGCGGCATGGATGGCACCATCAACGTGGGCGCCGCGGCTGACCCCGCTGCCATGCAGACACGCCGGATGGCTATGACGACCATCGGTGGTTCCGGCGTGGGCGGTACGGCGATCATCCAGCCCAGGGCTGATGGCGCCACCCATGTGCAGGTGAATGCCATGGGTCTGATTCCAGGTGCTGGTTACTTCTCTGGCACGTATACGGCCGCCAGCAGTAATTGCAGCGGTGGCCTCCTGCCGCCCTTTGCGGTGCCGGTTGCAGCCAACGCTCAGGGTATGGCGACCATCAATTATGTGGGGAGTGCGCCGGCCAGCCAAATCGTGTCGGTGTCGGTGCGGGCAGGTGCTCCACCGGCCAACCCGCAGCAGGTGCGAGCATGCGCTGATCCGCGCATCGCTGTAGCGCCGGCGGCTCCGGCCGCACTGCCCCGCACCGGCGACGACGCCACCCCGCTGATGGCCCTGCTGTCGGCGCTGGCGATGGCTGCGCTGGGCGCCGGCGTTGCGCTCCGCAAGGTCTCGGCTCAGTAACCAGCGTTCCGGTTAGATGCAACAAGGGCGGGGGATCTCCCCCGCCCTTTCGCGTGC
The DNA here is from genome assembly GCA_009692935.1 of Dehalococcoidia bacterium. GTDB lineage: Bacteria > Chloroflexota > Dehalococcoidia > SHYD01 > SHYD01 > SHYE01. The sequence goes on from SHYE01000055.1 coordinate 4,090, forward strand.
GCCCGCAGTCACGCGGGAGTCAGCGGATGTCGACCCAGCGCCCGGTGTCGGACGAGGTATAGATGCCGTCCACAACTTCTTGCACCCGCAGGCCGTCGGCGAAGCTTGCGCCTTCTACCTGGGTGCCGGCGCGGATGGCGTGCACCAGCTTATCCACCATCAAGCGGAAAGGCAGCAGGCGCACATCGCGATCGTCCACAAACGGGCGATAGGACTCGGGCGGCGTTAGGCGCTGCAGCTCCTTGTCGCCGACCTTGGCGCCCATTAGGTAGCCATCGGGCTCTGGGTTGAAGCCGGTTTGGGGTGAGATGAGCGTGCCTTCGGAGCCGTATGCCTCTATCCGGCAACCCGAACCGAAGGGCGCCGCTTGACTGAAGGTGAGGGTGCCCCAGGCACCGTTCTTGAAGCGAAGAGTACAGGTGAAGGCGTCGTCGGCGTCGGCCATGCCGGGCTCGCCGGTCACGGCATCCACCCGTTCGGGCCGGTGGGTGTACACCTGCCCAGAAACACCGGCGAAGTCGCCGAACCAGTGGCGGAACGCGTCGATGAAGTGTGAGCCCAGCGCCATCAGGAAGCCGCCGCCCATGGCGCGCTGCGCAGCCCAGGTGTAATGGGGGCTGGCCAGCGATCCCACCCTGCCCCCGGTAAACAGCGTGGCGTTCACGTGGTGTAAGCGACCGAGGTAGCCGTGATCCACCAGGTGCTTCATGTATGCCCGGGCCGGCGCAAACCGGAACTCATGCGCAACCGCGTGTATCACGCCCTTTGCCTGGGCTTTGGCCAGCAGCGCTTGGGCCTCGCCCACGTTCAGTGCCATCGGCTTCTCCAGCAGCACGTGCTTGCCGGCGTCCAGCGCGGCCATGGCCATGGGGTGATGCTCGTAAGGCGGCGTGGAAATGCTCACCAAGTCGACGTCGCTGCGCTGCACCACCTCGCGGTAATCGGTGGACCAATCGGGAATGCCGAACTTGGCGGCGGCCTCCCGGGCCCGTTGCTCGCGGCCGCTGACAATCGCCACCACTTCAGTGTCGGGGCAGCTTTGGAAGGCGGGCACGTGCACCGTTGTGCCGAAGCCGGTGCCGATGACCGCGACCCGGATCTTGTCGGGCATGAAGTACTCCTGGGGTTGAACTGTCTGTGGGAAAGGATACCGCGGGGCGAGGGAGAGGGACAGGGAACGAGGAACAGGGAACGAGGAACAGCCGGGAGAAGCAACCCTTCTCCTCTCGACAGGGAGACGCCAGAGGAGGGTCGAAGGTTGACCCGTGGTGTCGCCCGGGCGAGCGTGCTCGGAACCCCCTCTTAGTCTCCCTCTAGGCAGGGGGAGAAATGGCACGGACTGCCTACAGTGTCACCACGTCCTTGGCCCACTCGCGGTTGGCCTGGTACCAGCGCACGATCGCCTCAACGCCCTCCCGGAACCCCACGCTCGGCCGCCAGTCCAGCAGCCGCTGCGCCTTGTCGACGTTCGCCCAGGTCGCGGGCACGTCCGAGGGGTTCGGCGGCCGGTAGTCGATGGTCGCGGGTTTGCCCAACAGCTCCTCGATCAGGCGGATAGCGTCGATCACGGCGACCGGCTGGTCCGACCCCATGTTGATGACCTCGTAGCCCACCGGGCGCAGCGCGGCAATGGTGCCGCGGGCGATGTCGGCCACGTTGGTGAAGTCGCGCCGGGCCGAGCCATCGCCGAATACCGCCACGGGGCGGCCTTCGGCAATCCACTGCACAAAGCGGAACAGCGCCATGTCGGGGCGTCCGGCGGGACCGTACACGGTGAAGTAGCGCGGCACCGTGATGTCGAGGCCATGCAGGTAGTGGTAGGTGTAGCACATGGCCTCGGCGCCCTTCTTGGAGGCGGCGTAGGGCGAGAGCTGCTCGTCCGTGACGGCGGTCTCGACGAAGGGCTGCGGGGTGTTGCCACCATACATGCTGCTGGTGGAAGCTAGCACGAACTTCTTGATGCCGCGCTCGCGGGCCAACTCCAGTAGGTTCAGGCAGCCGATAACGTTGGTCTCCACGTACACCCAGGGGTTCTCCACCGAGTAGCGCACGCCGGCCCGCGCCGCCAGGTTGATGATCGCGTCGACCGGCGTGGTGATCGCCGAAGCGATGGCAGCGCGGTCGGTGATATCCACCCGGTGGAACTCGAAGTCGGGGCGTTCGCCGACCTGTGCCAGCCGCCAGTGTTTGAGGCGCACGTCGTAGGCGTCGTTCAGGTTGTCGATGCCGACGATGTGGTCGCCTTGCGCCAGGAGTTGGCGGGTGACTTCGGCGCCGATCATGCCGGCGGCGCCGGTAACGAGGTAGCTGGCCAAGGGTGAGGCTCCGGGCGGGTGGTGTGTCTCTGAGGGTAGCATAGGCGGGCGGAGATTTGACGGCCTCGGGCGTGAGAGGTAGCATCGAGGGACTTCAAGGGGCTCCGTCGAGCGAGAGCCAAGAGCCCACAGGTAGGCACCATGCTGCTGCTGAACAACGACGACGTCGCCGGCCTGCTGACCATCGAGGATTGCGTGGCGGCCATCGAGGACGCCTACAAGGAGCTGGGCGCGGGGCGGGCAGCGCAGTACCCGCGCGAGGGCCGTATGGACCTCAGCGCGCCATCGCCGGGGCTGGAGCTGAAGCGGCGCTTCACCTGGGGCGCGATGGCGGGCGTGTACCCCAAGGCCGGCATGTTCGCGCTGCGCATGAAGCTCGACATTCACTATCAGGTGGAGGACGCTGCCGGCAACCGCACCGCCGAGAAGTACAGCACGCAGCCAGGCACCTACTGCGGCCTGGTGATTTTGGCCAGCACCCTGAACGCCGAACCGCTGGCCATTATGCCCGACGGCATCATTCAGCACCTGCGGGTGGGGGCTACCGCCGGCATGGCGGCCCGTTATCTGGCCCGCACCGATAGCCACGTGCTGGGCGTCATTGGGTCGGGCGGCATGGCCCGCACCTACGCCCAGGCCTACCACCATGTGCTGCCCATCGAGCGAGTTCAGGTCTACAGCCTGACGCCGGCCAATCGCGAGGCGTATGCCGCCGAGATGGCGCAGAAGCTGGGCATCGAGGTGGTGGCGGTGGACAGCGCCGAGGCCGCCGCCCGTGGCGCCGACATCGTAGCCGACTGCACGGACTCGATGACGCCCATCTTTCAGGGCGATGGCTGGGCGGTGCCGGGCATGCACATCACCACCTATGGGGCCAACCGCATCGGGCGGGAGGTGGTGGAGCGGGCGGACCTGGTGGTGCGCCACTTTCAGGGCAACGTGAGCGTGCAGGTGGGCGAGGACCCCGAGGAGCGGGAGCAATGGCTGCGCCGCAACCCACCCTCCATCGGCTTCGACCAGATGCCGCTGCTGGTGGACGTGGTGGCCGGCAACATCCCCGGCCGTACCGGCGACGGCCAGGTGACCTGCTTCTACAACGTGGTAGGCAGCGGCATCACCTTCCCGGCCGTCGGCGCCCGCCTGTATGCGCTGGCGCGCGAGCGCGGTGTGGGGAGCGAGATACCGACGAGCTGGTTCCTGCAGGACATTCGGGACTGAGCTGTGCCTAGTACCCGATTCTCCACCTTCCCCCGCACGAATCCACCACCGGATTTCGTGAGGGAGGTCGTCAGCGTTTTTTCCGTCACGAGTCCGTTATCGGTACAGAACAGCTATCCAAGGGGCTGATAAGCGACACAGTACTCGCGCAGGTGGGCCCGGACCTGCAGGCCATCGGTTTCCAGGTGGAGACGAGTAAGCTCCGCGAAGGAAAGCTTGAGCGCCCAGTCTTCTACGGCGAGAACGGCGTCCCCTCTCTGCGATTTGAGATTGACGCCTACCACCCAGGGTGGAGGTGCGGCCTCGAGGTGGAAGCGGGGCGTGCCTGGATGGGGAACGCCGTCTACCGGGATATCGTACTGGCCACCGTGATGGTGGACGTAGACTATCTGATTTTGGCGGTCCCGAACGAGTACCGTTATCACTCCGGGGGAAAGACCTCGGTGAGTCGAGACTACGAGAAAACGAAGATTCTAGCGGAAACGCTGTATGGCCATGCGAGGCTGAAGCTCCCGTATGGCTTGACCGTCCTCGGTTACTGACCTCCTGCGCGTCCTTCTTCTTCCCGAGATTCTCATTGAAGAGTGGATACCCTAGGCCATGGCGGTGGCTGGGCACCCCCTCCTTCCCTATTCCTTGTCCCCAACCTTGACACCCCCGCACCCCCTCCGTATCGTGCAGACAGATTCCCACACAGGACGCCGCCATGGACTTTGAGCAGCACTATACCGCCGAGCAGGAAGCCTTCCGAGAGGAGGTGCGCGCCTGGCTCGATGCGATGATACCGCCCGGCCTGGAGGCAGCGACGCCCTTCGACGTGCAACGGCAGTCAGAGCAGCAGTTCCTGTGGGGCAAGGAGTTTCGTCGCAAGCTGGGCGAGAAGGGGTGGCTGGCCCCCACCTGGCCGTCGAGCTTCGGCGGCGGCGGGCTGACGGTGGCCGACAAGGTGGTCATCGAGGAGGAGTTGGCGAAGCACAACCTGCCCTTTTGCGGCGACCTGGGCATCAGCCTCGCGGCGCCGGCGCTGATGGCCTGGGGCACCGACGAGCAGAAGCAGCGCTTCGTCCCGCCGATGCTGAAGGGCGAGGTCATCACCTGGCAGCTGTTCACTGAACCCGAGGCCGGGTCCGACCTGGCGTCGCTGCGGCTGCCGGCCGTGCCCGACGGCGATGATTACGTGCTGAACGGCCAGAAGATCTTCGTGGGGCACACTTGGTACGCCGAGTGGCTGTATGTGCTGGCGGTCACCGAGCCTGAGGGCTCCCGCCACAACAACATCTCGGCGTTCATTGTGCCCAGCGACCTGCCCGGCATCACCATCGCCCCACTGCCCCTCATCGGCGGCATGGGCAAGAAGACGGTGTACTTCGAGAACGTGCGGGTGCCCAAGGCCAACCTCATCGGCGAGGCGAACGGCCGTGGCAAGGGCTGGTGGGTGGCGCAGACCACTCTGGAGCTGGAGCACGGCGCCGACGGCCGGGTGCTGCCGCGCGAACCCCTGGTGGACGAGCTGATCGACTACTGCAAGACCACCAAGCGCTTCGGCCGCGCGATCAGCGCCGAGCCCGCCGTGCAGGACACGCTGGCCGAGATCCACATCCGCTCGCACGTGGGCCGGCTGCTGGGCTGGCGCAACCACTGGATGTCGGCTGAGGGCCAGCGCTTCAAGCATGAGGGCTCGCAGTTCGCCCTGTGGCTGCGCACATTCAACCCCTGGTTGGTAGAGCGCACGCAGGAGATCTTGGGACCGTATGCCGCCATCGACGACGAGCAGTGGGGGCCGTTACGGGGCGCGATCGAGAACCACCAGCGCCAGGGCATCATCACGCATCCTGGGGGCACGCCGGAGATTCACCGCGTCATCATGGCGCGCCATCTGAGTTTGAGCCGCACGCCGCAGGCTGCTGGTAGCGGTACAGGCGGGCACTAGGCGTGGACGCACGAGCCCTCACCCTAGCTCTCTCCCAGAGGGCGAGGGGATCGAAGGGTTGAACAGCACCTCTGACCTGTATCCATGGTGAACCTCTACCCTCCCCTAACCCCTCCCTGCAAGGGAGGGGAATTGGTTCGGATTCCTGCCCCTTACAGGGGGAGGTTAGGTGGGGGTAGAACCTTTGCCAATAGCCAGCGCCTCGGCCGCCCGGGCCCCCGCCGATGACAGCGTCCCCCACGCTCGCGCTCGCCGAGTGGGTGACGGCCCACCGCGCCGCTGACCTGCCGCCCGGCGTGCTGCACCAGGCCCGCCGCTGCTTGGTCGATGTGGTAGGTGTGGCGCTCGGCGGGCAGTCACATCCGTCGCTGGACATCCTGTTGGACCACGTGGCGACCGTCGGCGGTAAGCGGCAGGCCACGGTGCTGGGCCGGGGCGTGCGGGTCAGTTCGCCGCAGGCCGCCTTGCTCAATGCCCACGCAGCCCATATCGAGGACTTCGACGACACGCTAATGTCCGGCGAGACCTCGCTGCACGGTACCGCGCCGGTGTACAGCGCCGCACTCGCCATGGCCGAGTGGACCGGCCGGTCGGGGCTTGAAGTGCTGCATGCCTTCGTGCTGGGGTTCGAGGCCGCGGCCCGGCTTGCGCTGGCGTTGGGCCCGGCTCACTACGCCGACGGCTGGCACGTCACCGGCACGTCGGGCCGGTTCGGCGCCGCCGCGGCCGCCGCCAAGCTGCTGGGGCTCGACGCCGGCCAGACTGCCACTGCCTTCGGTATTGTGGCCACCCAGGCGGCGGGGCTGAAGGCCGCCTATGGCACCATGGGCAAGGCCCACCATGCCGCTCGCGCCGCTCACGATGGCGTGGTGGCGGCGATGCTGGCGCAGCGCGGGTTCACCGGCCCGCAAGATGTGCTGGAGGCGAAGTTTGGTCTGCTGGAGCTGTACTCTCGCCATCCGCACCCCGAACGGCTGGCGGGAGCGCCCGATGGTCACTATCTAGTGATGGAGGATGGCTTCAAGCCCTACCCCTGCGGCTCGTTGATCCACGCGACCATCGACGCCGCACTGGTGATCGCCGAGGCTCACGGGCCCGATCCCGCCCGGATCCGCGAGGTAGTGGCGCACGTGAACCCCCACGTGGTCACCACCACCGGCCGCCAGCGCCCCCAGAGCGGGCTGGAGGCCAAGTTCAGCGCCCACCACTGCGTGGCCGTGGTGCTGCTGAACCGCCGGGGCGTGCGGGGCGAGGACTTCACCGACGCCGTGGCGCTGGACCCACAGGTGGCGGCGCTGCGCGAACGGGTGCGCCTGGAGCCGCGGCCCGAGTACGGCAAGGAGCACGCTGCGCTGGTGATCACCATGGATGACGGCACGACCTACACCGCCGACGTTCCCGCCGCGCGCGGCACCGCTCAGCGTCCGCTGGAGGATAGCGCGGTCAGCGCCAAGTTCATGGGTCAGGCGGTGCCGGTGCTGGGCGAGCGCCGTGCCCGCCGGGTGCTGGCGAGCTTGTGGGGGTTCGATGGGCTCGCGGATGCGCGGCCTGCGGTCCGGCGGATACGGAAGGGCTAACCACCGGCGTGGCGACAGGCCACCTACAAAGGAGCTTAGGAACAGCATGCCCATGATAGGCGAGCAAATTGATGCCTTGGCCTTTGACCTGCTCCGGCGCCACCCGGACGGCTTGAGGTACACGGAGCTGCGCGACGCAATCGTCGCCACCAACAGCTCCTACAATCCCGTGGTCTGTGCCGGCTAGGGGAGTTTAGCGAAGCCGGGACGAACGAACTCAAAGAGGAGTTCATGTCCGTAGACACGAAAAAGGTTCGGGAGGCGGACTTTACGAACCCTTCGCAGACTGGCTTGTGCGGGATGCAGACGAGTGCACAATGGCTATCCTGCTTGGCGGGGCCAAGTTCAAAGGCAAGTGGGGAACCCCCGGTGTCTTGGGGAAGCGTGAGTCCCGCAAGAGCGACATTCTGCCGGCTCCGACCGAGATCATGTCGGCTGAGACCAAGCCGAATACCCAGCAGTTGGTGACTGCCTTTGGTCAGGCCTGTGCCTATCTGCTGTTCAGCCACAAGTCATACTTGGTTGTACCCAAAGCGTCGCCGAAGGACGAACTTGATCGCCTACGTGACCTCTGTCAGTTGTTCGGCATCGGGCTAATCCTGTTCGACTCTACCGCGCCCACGGCCCCAGAGTTCGATATGTGTGTC
>SHYE01000056.1 GCA_009692935.1 Dehalococcoidia bacterium
TCATGACGCTGATGAACCTGCGCGGTTTGCGGGAGTCTGGCGGGCTATTCGCGATCCCGGTGTACAGCTACCTGGTCGGCATACTTGCCCTGGTGGCGGTCGGGCTGTTTCGCGTTGCCACGGGTACCATGCCCGAGTACAACGCACCCGTTGAATGGCTGGACGCTCACGCGGCAGAACCGCTGGCGCTCTTGTTGCTGCTGCGCGCCTTTGCTTCAGGGTCGGTGGCGCTTACCGGCGCCGAGGCGGTGTCGAACGGAACACCAAGCTTCCAGAAGCCGGAAGTGCGCAACGCTCAGACCACGCTGGTGATTATGGGCGCGTTGTTCGCAATCATCTTCGGTGGCTTGAGCTTTCTCGCCAGCCAGCTGCACATCATTCCCGACCCCCACGAAACCGAGACCGTGGTCAGCCAGCTCGCCAGGTCGCTGGTGGGCGAATGGCGGCTGTTCGATATACCGTTGTTCTACTACCTGGTGCAGTTCTCGACGGCGTTTCTGCTGGTCATTGCCGGCAACACGGCGTTCAACGCCTTCCCCCGGCTGGCCTCGTTGCTGGCCATCGACCAATACCTGCCGCGGCAGTTCTCGTTCCGGGGCGACCGGCTGGGCTTCACGGCGGGCATTCTGGTGCTGGCCATCGGGGGCGGGCTGCTGGTGTACGCCTACCAGGCCAGCGTCACCAGCCTAATCCCCCTGTACACGGTGGGCGTGTTCGTAGCGTTCACCCTCAGCCAGGCGGGTCTGATTCGGCGGTTCTGGGGCATGCGCCAGGAGTCGGGCGTGCTGCCCCGCATCCTCATCGTTGGCGTAGGCTGCGCTGCAACCGGCGTGGTGAGCGTGATCGTCGCCGTCTCCAAGTTCATGCTGGGGGCGTGGATGGTGCTGCTGGCGTTCCCGCTGCTGGTGCTGATGATGTGGGCGATTCACCGCCACTACGAGCGTATGAGCCACCAGACCGTGCCCGAAACCCCCATCGACGCCAACCAGATCAGGGTTCGGGCCGTGGTACCGGTGGCCAACCTGGATCTACCGGCCCGCCAGGCCATCGCCTATGCCGAGGCCATCGCCGGTGCCGAGAACGCCGTTACCCTGCACATTGCCGACGAGTCGCGCGAGGAGAGCGCCTTCCGCGCCGAATACCGCGCTACCGAGTATGATGCCCCGCTGGTGATTATCGATTCGCCCTACCGCTCGCTGATCGGGCCGCTGCTCGCCTACATCCGGGCCCTGCGCGAGACCCACCCCGACGACACCGTAACGGTGGTGCTTCCTGAATACGTGCCGAACCACTGGTGGGAGCGCCTGCTGCACAATCAAACCGCGTGGCGCATTCGGGCAGCACTGCTGTTCGGCACCGACATGTCGGGAGTGGTGGTGATCACGATTCCGTACCACGCCCGGTGAGCCGCTGACGTTGGCCGACAGCCTGCCTATCGGCGAGCGAGTGCATGGTTCAACCCCGGCTTTCCCCAGCGGTGGGAGGCTCGAAGGCCGCTTCATCACCCTGGAGCCAGTGGACGCCATGACCCACGGCCCGGCGCTCCACGAGGCATCGCACGGGGCGCTCCATATCGAGGCGCTCTGGACGTATTTGTTCGTGGGGCCGTTCGGGTCGGAGCTGGCGATGGTGAGCTGGCTAGCCTCATGCCAAGAGTCCACCGACACCCTGTACTACACCGTCGTCGACACCGCGACCGGCCGGCCGGTGGGCATGACCAGCTACTGCAATGTGGCGCCCGAGATGCGGCGGCTGGAGATCGGCAACGTCTGGTTCGGCCCAGCAGCCCAACACTCGGCCGCCAACACCGAGGCCGCTTACCTGCTGCTGCGCGAGGCCTTCGCGCTGGGCTACCGCCGGGTCGAGTGGAAGTGCAACGCCCTCAACGCGGCGTCCCGGTCGGCGGCGCTGCGGCTCGGCTTCCAGTTCGAGGGTGTGTTTCGCCAGCACATGGTGATCAAAGGCCGCACCCGCGACACCGCTTGGTTCGCGATGACGGACGGCGACTGGCCGCGCATTGAGGGCAACCTGGAGGCGTGGCTGGCGCAGCCCGCAGGGACTGTGCCACGACTGTCGCTAGCCGCGATGAACGGCGCCTAGGGACGACACGCTTGCCACGCGATTCTCGCGACACGATTGCTTCGTGCGCCTGGCAGCTTCTCGCAATGACGGCGTGCGGGGCCAACAGTCATTGCGAGCCGGGCTTCAGCCCGAGCGTGGCAATCGTGTCCGGGCGCGCGTCAGGCCGACGGCTTGCCAGGCGACTCTCGCGACACGATTGCCACGCTCGGGCTGACGGCTTGCCAGGCGACTCTCGCGACACGATTGCTTCGTGCGCCTGGCGGCTTCTCGCAATGACGTTCGGCCCTAGAGGACGCTGTCTGCCCAGAGGTCACGCCATTCAGGGTTCATCGAGTTGATGAGAGCCACCTTGTGTGATCGTGGCCCAGCCTTGAGCTGCTTCTCACGAGTGATCGTCGAGTAAGCGTCGGGATGGAGCTCATAGTAAGCCAGCTTATCCACGTTGTAGCAGCGGGTGAAGCCGGGTACCGAGCGGGCGCGGTGCTGGTGCACGCGCCCGACCAGATCGTTCGTCATACCCACGTAGAGCACCGTCTTCTTCGCTGTCGTCATGATGTAGACGTAGAAGTCGCGCTCCATCGTCCTTCCTCTACCCGGTGTCGTCCCCACCCCGTCCCGGCTTCACGCGACTTTCGCGACACGATTCCTTCGGCGCCTGGCGGCTTCTCGCAATGACGGGGGCGCCCCGCCTAAATCCGCAGCAGGCGCTTCGCGTTCCCCGACAGAATTTTCTCCTTATCCTCCGCCGATACCTGCAGGTCCTCCATCCACTTGGTGCCAGGAGGGTTGAGCACAAAGGGATAGTCCACTGAGTACAGGATGTGGTCGATGCCCATCTCCAGCATGCTGCAGATCAGCGCGGGGGTGGAGAAATTACCGCTCGTAGTGATGTACACGTTGCGGCTGAACACCTCCTGGAAGTTCACCGGCTTGTTGCCCGGCCGCTGCAGCGCCATGTTGATGCGCCACAACAGGAACGGCAGGCCCTCGCCCAAGTGGCCCAGGATGATCTTGAGGTTGGGGTAAGCCTCGAAGGCGCCGCTGAGCACCATGCGCATGCCGGCGGTCGCCGTCTCCATGGTGAAGCCCCAGGCAGCGGTCAGAATGCCGGGGTAGTCGGCCAGGTAGTCCTTGTAGTAGGCCTCCACCACCCGCTGGTCGGGCACCGCCGGATGCAGGTAGATCGGCACGTCCAGCTCTGCCGCCTTCGCCATGATCGGCCAGAAGCGCTTGTCGTCGAAGAACACACCGTTGGTCAGACCATGCACCATCGCGCCCTTGAAGCCGTACTCCTTCACCGTGCGCTCCAGCTCGACCACCGATGCCGTAGGGTCGGGCGTCGGCAATGCAGCAAAGCCGGCGAACCGATCCGGGTGCCGCAGCACAGCCTGGTGCAGCCGGTCATTGGCGCCGCGGGCCAGCCGTACCGCGCTCTCGGCATTGAGGCGTTGGGTGGACGGCGCGCCGTGGGAGATGACCTGTAGGTCGATACCCGACTCGTCCATTTCGCGAATCCGCAGCTCGCCGAGGTCGTCGAGCCGGCGGCGGATCTCGGTGGCGCGCCCCTCGGGGCCGTCGAAGGTGGCGGCGAGTTCGGGGTCGTAGTAGTGCTCTTCAAGGGCAATGGTGTACTTGCCGGCGATGGTCATGGTTAGCGGCTCCGGGTTAGTGGTGGTGGGGCTATGGTAGCGGATGGCGGGGGAAAGGCAAGCGGGAACAGCCGACGCACACCCACCAACGTCGCCGGCCTGCTCTTTGAGGAGCCCACTGCTCCAGCTGAGGCCCTATCATGGATGGAGCACTCCTATGACTACCCCGACCTCGCCACCCAACCCGTCCGCACCCCTGGCTTATAGCGAACTGCCCAAGCGCACCCTCTACCTGACCATGACGGGTCTGATGCTTAGCCTGCTGCTGGCTGCGCTCGACCAAACGGTGGTGGGCACGGCGATGCCGCGTATCGTTGCCGATCTGAACGGCTTCAACCACTACGCCTGGGTCACCACGGCCTACCTGCTGACCAGTACAGCGGTGGTCCCTATCGTCGGCAAGCTCTCTGACCTGTATGGGCGCAAGCAGTTCCTGGTGGGTGGCGCGGTCTTCTTCGTCATCACATCGATGCTGTGTGGGCTGGCCGCCGACATGGTGCAACTCAGCCTGTTCCGGGGCCTCCAGGGGATCGGCGCCGGGATCCTGATGTCCTCGGTTTTCACCGTCATCTCGGTCATCTTTCCGCCCGCCGAGCGGGGCAAGATTCAGGGGATCTTCGGCGCGGTGTTCGGCCTGGCCAGCATTACCGGTCCGCTGGTCGGCGGCTTTCTGACCGACCAGCAGAGCTGGCGCTGGGTGTTTTACGTCAACTTGCCGGTCGGGGCTGCGGCCGTGGCCATGCTGGTTACCCAGTTTCCGAATATCCGTCCCAACCACCTGACCCGGCCAAAGATCGACTTCCTGGGCGCGATCGTGCTGATGGCGGCTATTTGCCCGCTGCTGCTGGCACTCTCGCTGGGCGGCCACGAGTACACATGGGGGTCCGCCGAGATCTTGGGCCTGCTGGGCTTTGGCCTGGTGATGCTGGCCATTTTCCCGTTCGTGGAACAGCGGGCCTCCGAACCGATCATCCCGCTTCGACTGCTCAGTCACCGTATTGTCACCATCGCCGGGTTGGGGCTGCTGGTAGGTGCGATGGGCATGTTCGGAGCCATCCTTTACATTCCGCTGTTCATTCAGGGGGTCATCGGCGCCAGCGCCACCAATAGCGGCCTACTGCTCGCCCCCATGATGGGCACTATGGTGGTGTCGAGCATTCTGGGCGGGCAACTCATCAGCCGAACTGGGCGCTATAAACTGGCAGGCATCGCCGGCATGGGCACCATGACCCTGGGCATGTTGCTGTTGGCCACCATGGGGCCGGATGCGGATTACGGGACTGTAATCAGGAACATGATGATTCTGGGTGTGGGGATGGGACCGACTATGCCAATCTTCACGCTTGCGGCCCAGAATGCCGTGGACGTCAGGGAGCTTGGCGTCGTCACGTCGTTCACCCAGTTCTCTCGATCCATCGGAGGTACGCTCGGGGCGGCGCTGTTCGGCAGCCTGCTGACCAACCGCTTCGGCGAGCTATCGACGTCCCTTGCGGTCGAAAGGGGCCTACCTCCGGAGGCCTTTGAACTGGTTAGGAACCCCCAGGCGTTGGTAGACCCAAGTGCGGCCGAGGCCCTGCCCGCTGCACTGGTGGGAAGCGGTGGGACGGAGCTTTACGACCAAGTGCTGGTCACGGTGAAGCTAGCTTTGTCAGGGGCGCTGCACGACATGTTTCTGGCCGCCACGCTGGTGTTAGGCCTCGGGGTGCTGTTGATGCTTGTGATGCGCGAGGTTCCGCTACGGAAGACCCACCGTCCAGCGCCCGACACCGGGCGCGCGTCGGAAGGTGGGGCAAGGCCCGAGGTGGCCGCCCGGGCCGAGTCCTAGGACCCGTTCTTCTGGGTGCCGATGACGCGCTATCGACGGCGATGCCTGAACTCGACCGTCCTACGCCCGTACGACGGTTGCCGTTGACCCGTTGAAGCCCTTGGTGACCTCGATCCGGGCCGGGAAGACGTCCTTCAGTTCTTCAACGTGGGTGATGACCAGGACGCACTGGAACTCCTCGGCCACCGCGTTCACGGCCTCCACCAGCTTCTCCCGGCCTGCCACGTCCTGGGTACCGAAGCCTTCGTCGATGATGAGGGTGGGCAGCGGTGCGCCGGCGCGGCGGGCCAGCAGCTTGGAGAGCGCGATGCGGAGGGCGAAGTTGATGCGGAAGGCCTCGCCGCCGCTGTACAGCTCGTAGGGGCGGGTACCGAGTTCGTCGGATATTCTTATGTCGAGCGTCTCGATGGTCGCCCCGGTACTGCGAGCCTGGCGCTGGGTCTCCAGCTTCACCGTCAACCGATTGTCGGTCATGCGGCCCAGCAGGGCGTTGGTCTCGTCCTCCAGCTCCGGCAGCGCGGTCTCGATCAGCAGCGCCTGGATGCCGCGTCGCCCGAAGGCCAACGTCAACTCATCGTAAAGCGCCTTCTCGGTCAGCCAGGTTTTGGCCAGACCACGACGCTCGTCGAGCAGCAGCTGCAGGCGGTCGCAACGCTCGAGCTCGCCCTGCAGCCGGCCGATCGTGCCGGTCAGGCCGTTCGCGCGGCGGCGGGCGTCTTCGAGTTCTCCCTGAGCGGCGGCCAGCCGGACGGCCATGTCCGGCGCCGCGATGAGTTCGGCCTGAAGGCGCTCGAGTCCTGCCTGGTCATCGGCCAGCTCGGCCTCCCGCCGTTGCAGAGCGAGCGCCACGCGCTCGAGGTCTTGCTGCGCTTCGGCGGCCGCTCGTTCCGCCTCCGATAGGCGTTGCGCCAGGGCCACCGAGCCCTCGAGGCTCCGAAGCCGTTCTCTGACCGCACGGTGCTCAGCCTCGTCGTAGCCCAGATCGGCGATCGCCTGGCGGGCCTCGGTCAGTGCATCCGCCGCTTCGGCAGCGAAGCCACCGGTTGCGAGCTGGCTCTGCAGGGCAGTCAGGCGGGCGCCGGCCTCGAGGAGCTTCGGCTCGGCGGCCTCCACCTCCTTAAGACGATTGCTCGCCGTGGTGTGGAGGGTCTGGGCTTCTGCACGCTCTCTGGTTATCGCCGCCTCAAGAGTCGCCGCCTCGCCCTGGGCAGCCTGCTGCGCCGCTTGGGCTTCTGCGGCCAAGCGCTCGCGCTCGCGGTAGAGTTCGCCCAGGCGCTTCAGTTCCACGCCGTACTCAGCGACGATGCGGTCAACTCCGTGGTCACCCAGTTCGGTACCGCACAAGGGACACGCTCCCTGAGCGCCTGACTCCTTGAGCTGGTCCCGGCGCCCCCGAAGCTCCGTCCCCTGCCGCTTGGTCTCCGCCAGCGATTGTTGGATGCTGCCAACCAGCTGTGCGGCCTCCGCCAGCTTGCCGCGCAGCCCCGCCAACGCTGCCAGCTTGGGAGCAACGGCACCCAGGCGTTCTGCGGCTTGACCTGCGGCCCGCTCCAGTCCCGGACGCTCGGCCACCAACGCCTGGTATTGGCTCACCTCACGCACTAACAGCGCCTCTTGCTTCGTGAGATCAGCGCGAGCGCGCTCGACCGCCGACTCCAAGTGCGCCTGATCAGTACGGAGTTGCAGCACCCGTTGCGCGGCAACCGCTAGCAGTTCCTCCTGGGCGCGGGCCTCCACATGGTCTTGCAATGCGGTCAGCAGCACCTCACGCTGAGCGAGCAGACCTGACGCCTCTTGCATACGTTTGGTTAGCAGTGCCCGCTGGCCATGCAGTTCCTGCAGGTCCGCCTCCGCACGGTGCACACGATCCTGTGCAGCCAGAGCAAGTGCGGCCCGTTCCTGTCGCAGGCGTTGGGCTTCAGCGAGCGTCAGCACCGACTGCTCGTGGGCGCTCACCACAGCATCCACCGCAGCGCTTGCAGACTGCGCGGCATTCAGTTCAGCCTGGTACTCAGGCCGTTGACTCACCTGTTGCTCAAGCGAGACGATTTCTCGGACTGCCGCAGTCTGGTTCGCGTCGCGCTGGCGGGCCTGCTCGCGGGCGGCATCGGCGTAACGGTCGTAGCGTCCCAGGCCCAGAACGTCGGCCAGCACCTGCTTGCGTTGGTCAGCGCGTTTCGTGGTGAACTCATCGGCCCGGCCCTGCAGCAGCAGCGCACTGTTGACGAAGGTGTCGTAGTCAAGCCGCAGCAGGCCCCGCAGCTTGGCCTCGGTCTCCCGCAGGGTGTTACCCGTGATAGGGACGAAGTTCGGTGTATCGCCATCCTCGCCCGCGGCGACGAAAAGCTCCAGTATCGAGTGGCCCGCTCGGCGCACGCCGGGTTTGGACCGCTTGCGCAGCACCCGATACAACTCCTCGGCCAGGGCAAACTCGAACTCGACCTCCATCTCGTTCTCGCCCAAGGCCACCAAGTCGTCATCGGACTTCGCGCGAGACTGGCCCCAGACCGCCCAGGTCATGGCGTCGAGCAGCGTGGACTTCCCCGCGCCGTTCACGCCCGTGAGGCAGGCCACGTGGATGCCCGTGAAGTCGATGGGTTGTTCCATGGCGCGATAGGCCATAAAGTTCCGCAGTCGCAACTTACGTGGGACCAACGTCTAGGCTCCAGGATTCTTTGGAAGTGAGTCGAACCCGACCTTACCGATGGATACGCCTACAGCGGCACCCCGAACAGCAACTTGAAGAATATCGCGCCGCCCCGGCTCAGCAACCATACCCCTGCGACCGCCAGCACAATCACCGATCCTTTACGCTGGGGCTCCTCTACCAGAACGACACCCATCGACATGCCGACTACAACGACGGCTCCCGCTAGGGCGTAGGCGCAGGCACGCAGCAGCGCGAGCGCAACCGTGGTTCGCCCCATCAGGGGAGGGCAGTTCCGCTGCCGTGACGGCTGCTTGGCCGCAACCCCAACTCCTCGCGAAGCTGGAGATATTCGACCAAGTGTGCCCGGGTAAGCACCCCCAGCAGGCGCCCGTCGTCCAGCACCAGCACCTGATGGACATCGTGTTCGGCCAACAAGCGGAGCCCCTCGGAGACATTATCGGTGGGGGCAACCGCCAGCACGTCGCGCGACATGATGGTGGTGACCGGCGTATTGACCCACTGCGCCTCCGGCAGGCGCTTCACGTCCGACAAGCTCACAATCCCCAGCACGCGGTCACCGAACACCACCGGCAATGCCCGCTCGCCGTGACGCAGGATGTGGTCGCGCACAAAGGTCGCGACCGGCGTGTCAGGCGTCAGCGTCTCAGGTTCCGGCTCCAGCAGGTCGGCGGCGGTCAGCCCACGGAAGGCGTAGCTGGTGACCGTCTGCACTTTGCTCGCCTCAGCCGCGCTGTTCAGGAACCAGCCGATGAACGCCGTCCACAGGCCGCTGAACACATTGCCCGACCATAGCCACACCACGCCGGCCGCAATCAGAAAGTAGCCGATGAACTGCCCCGCGCTGGCGGCGATGCGAGTCGCCTTCTCGAAATCGCCGGTGATGCCCCAGATGATGGATCGCAGCACGCGGCCACCATCGAGCGGGAAGCCCGGCACTAGGTTGAAGAGCGCCAGCATCACGTTAATCCCTACTAGGTACTGCAGCACCGCCGAGGCGATCTCCCCAGCGGTGAGCAGCTGCGTTGCCAGCCACGCGATGCCAGCCAGCGCCAGGCTTGAGAGCGGCCCGACCACCGCGATCAGGAACTCGTCGTGGGCCTCATCGTCTTGCATCTCGATGCTGCTGACGCCTCCAAAGATGAACAGCGTGATGCCGTGCACGGGGAGCCCCTTCGCCAACGCCAACAGCGAGTGCGCCAGCTCGTGCAGCAGCACGCAGACGAATAATAGGAGCGCCGAGAAAATGCTGGCCAACCAGTAACTGCTGGACTGCCAGTTGGGATAGCTGTCCTTGAAGTAGCCGACGCTGAGCGACCACGCCACCAGGAACAAGGCGATGATCCACGTGGCGTGGACGTTGATATCGATGCCGGCGATGCGGGCTATGCGGAAGGTGCTGTTCATGGAGCCGGCTCCGCCACCAGCGCGGGTGCGCCCGCAGGGTCGGCGCCATCTTCGGCCGATTCGCCGGAATCGACCTGCTGCACCAGACGCTGTCCGTAGGCCAGTAGTTCCTGTGCCCGCTCACCCTTGATGTCCCGCGATTCCAGGTACAGCTCCAGCGCGCGGCCGGGGCTCACCCCCTCGGGTCGCAGGTTGCCCAGACGGCTGCGCTGGGCGCCTTCCACGTCGCGGGAGATGCCCGCCATGTAGTGCGCCGGAAGTAACGCCCGCCGGATCGCCAGATCGTCGAGCTGCCCCTCGGTACCCGACTGCAGCGTGACCCGCACCCGGACAATCGCGCCCTCCACCTCGGCGGCGCGCCGCTCGATGGCCCGCAGCACCTCTTCGGTGGGGTTGGCGCCGCTGGCCCGCACGTCCAGCGTCAGGAATCGACGCGCCGTCACCGACACGAACTCGTGGCTGCGCAGGCGTTCCCCAGGCTTGGCATCGGGGTCGATGTCAATGATCATGAACCCCTTCTCTTGACCCTCCTCGCCGAAATCAACCCGCTGCAAGCTGCCGCTGTAGACGAGGGGGTACACGTTGCCGTGCTCCTGCCGCTGGTGAATGTGGCCCAGCGCGGCGTACTCCACGTTGCCATGCACGCTGGTCAGCATGCTGCGCAGGAAGATGGGATCGGCCCCCACCGTCATGCGGCGTTCCGAGCCGGGCATCGCGTCGGCGTGGCTCAGGTGCCCAGCGAGTACCGTTGGGACGCCGCTGTCTACCTTGTCGAACTCCACCGTCAGTAGGTCAGCGAGCTTGTTCTCCAGCGCCTCGTTCAGCGCGTCGGGCGGCAGATTCTTGTACTCGTCGTGCGTCAGCAGCCAGCTGCGGTTCACCCACGGCACGCCCACCACCTGCAGCGGCCCCTGGCGGGTCTGCACCAACTCCGTCCCAATGCGGCGGCCCACCGTCACCAGCGGCACGTCCAGCGTATCGAAGATGTCGATAGCGGTGGCGCGACCGGCGGCGTACGGCAGGTCGTGGTTGCCCACCAGCAAGTACACCGGCACGCCGGCCCGGGTGAGGCGCGCTACCCGGCGGGCGAACTCGCGCTGCTGCGTCTGGCTCGGGTCGCGGCTCTTATAGGCGTCGCCGGCGAACAGCACCAGGTCCACGTCGTTGGCCAGGGCATACTCCACCAGTTGGTCGAACGCCGCCAGAAAGTCCAGCAGCCGCGTCGAGAGGCCGGTCACCGGATCGGTGCGGCCAAAGTTCTCGACCCCAATATGGAGGTCTGCGAAGTGGAGGATGCGCATAGCTTTGGGACGAAGAACAAGCAACAGGCACAGGCGATGACGGCGGTGGGAGGCCGCCTACACCATTATGCAGCGTTTAGGTCATCGAGTGCGAGGTCGAGTTGTCGCAGGGGCGCACGGGGGGTCCCGATGGGGCAACGGCCGGTTACGCGCGACTCAGGTCTGCCATCCATCGTCCAGCCCAGCTCTTGCAGCATGCTGCGAAGCGTGCCGTTCGGCACCTCGCCATTATGGCGGGGCACCCGCGTCCGGTAACCGGTTCCGGGGCGCCACCAGGTGTCGGTGCCGCTTGCCATGACTGTGGGCTTCGGTGCCCATTCGGCGTATCTGGCACCGGAACTCACCGTAGGTCACCGAACGGCAGCGGGGCGGACACTCGTTCGTTTCCGCGGAGCCCGGCGTTTGATCACGTGCTCGCTGGTGTCCACAAGGATGGTCGCGGCTTGCGGCAGCGTATCGGCGGGCCGGATCGACTCCGGGAGGGGATGGTCGTGCGCCTCGTCGAAGTCCAACATCAGCGCCACAATCTCGTGCAAGTCGCGGAGCGCCTCCTCGATGGTCGGAGCGTCCGTCCAGCCACCCTGAAGGCCCGGCACTTCCACCCGCCAGATCCCGTCCTCTTGCTTGCTGATCCGTACGTCTACCAGGAACCGCATCACAGCCTCCTAAGCCGGAACGTCTCGGCCCGTAACAGGCCGTCTGCCTGCTTGCTGATGGTCACCGGCACGTTGGAGTACATGGGCGGGCCTCCGTTTCGAGGGACGCTGGCTGATGCTTCGACTATCCGTCAGATCGTGGCAGCAGATCAGCGCT